>JAUVRV010000094.1 GCA_030597435.1 Gemmatimonadales bacterium
AAGTTCAGACACGGTGCTTGCCCAACCGCCGCGACTTGACCGGATCGGCTTCTGCCTTGAGTTCAAACACCTGGTCGCGCAGCCGCGCCGCCAGCTCGAAGTCGAGTTCGGCCGCCGCCTCTCGCATCTGCCGCTCCAGCACCTCGATCAGACTCTTACGGTCCAATTCCGGCGCTTTCGGGCGAGCCGGTTCAGATGGCGGTGCGGCCCGCGCGTCAGCCACACGGGTAACAAACCGAACCTGATCGACTGACTTGTGGATCGACCGGGGTGTGATGCCATGTTCGGCGTTGTGTGATTGTTGAATGGAGCGCCGTCGGTCCATCTCGTCCAGCGCCCGTTGCATCGAGCCGGTGATCCGATCGGCATAGAGGATTGCGCGGCCCGAAACGTTCCGCGCCGCCCGTCCCACCGTCTGAATCAAGGAGCGGTCCGATCGGAGAAAGCCCTCCTGGTCGGCGTCGAGTATGGCAACCAGCGCCACCTCCGGCAGGTCGAGCCCCTCTCGCAACAGGTTGATCCCCACCAGTACATCGAACTCCCCGAGGCGGAGCCCGCGCACTATCTCCATGCGTTCGATGGTAGCGATGTCTGAGTGCATATACCGGACACGAACGCCGGCCTGCAACAGGTAATCCGTAAGGTCCTCTGCCATCCGCTTGGTGAGCGTAGTCACCAACACGCGCTCCCCCTTAGCCTCACACTGCCGGATGCCCTCGAGCAAGTCGTCCACCTGTCCCTTCACCGGACGCACCTCGACCTCGGGATCCACCAGGCCAGTAGGCCGGATAACCTGTTCCACCACGACACCCTGTGACAGCTCGAACTCAGCGTCCCCCGGTGTGGCCGATACGAATATCATAGTGGGAGTGAGGTCCATGAACTCAGCGCGATTGAGTGGACGATTGTCCAGCGCTGACGGAAGCCGAAATCCGTATTCCACCAGAGTTGTCTTGCGCGAGCGGTCTCCCTTGTACATGCCGCCCAACTGTGACAGCGTGACGTGAGACTCATCGATTATCGTGAGATAGTCTTGTGGAAAGTAATCGAGGAGACAAGCGGGACGTTCGCCCTCGCCCCGGCTCGTCAGGTGCCGGCTGTAGTTCTCCACTCCGGCACAGGTACCGATCTCGAGCAGCATGTCGATATCGAAGTTAGTGCGTGACTCGAGACGCTGGGCCTCGAGCAGCTTGTTCTCGGAACGCAGCAGCACGACCCGTTGCTTCAGTTCCTCCCGCACGGCCACCACAGCGCGTTCGACCGTGGGCCGGCGTACCACGAAGTGTGTGGCAGGATACACGGCACTTTTCTCGATTCGCGCAATGACGTTTCCGGTCAACGGATCGACCTTGGAGATCCGCTCAACGGTGTCACCCCACAACTCGATGCGGACGGCTTGCTCGTCGTAGGCAGGGAAGATCTCGATCGTGTCCCCCCGTACCCTGAATGTCCCCCGCTCAAGCGCGACGTCGTTGCGGTTGTAGTGGATGTTCACCAGATCTTCGAGCAATCCGTCCCGGGTTCGCCTCGCACCGTCACTCACCGAGAACATCAGTTGGCGGTACTCGGCAGGATCTCCCAGACCATAGATCGCGCTCACAGTCGCAACGATGACCACGTCTTCACGCTCCATGAGACTCGAGGTAGCTCTCAGCCTGAGCATGTCGATGTCATCGTTGATCGACGCGTCCTTCTCGATATACGTGTCGGTCGCCGGAACGTAAGCCTCGGGTTGGTAGTAGTCGTAGTAGGACACGAAGTACTCGACCGCGTTCCTGGGAAAGAAAGACTTCAGTTCACCGTAGAGCTGAGCGGCCAATGTCTTGTTGTGTGATAGAACGAGCGTGGGCCTGCCATACCGCTTGATGACGTGGGCCATCGTGACCGTCTTACCCGACCCGGTAACACCGAGCAACGTCTGGTATTGCTCTCCCCGTTCCAGCCCGCTACTGAGCTGAGCAATTGCCTCGGGTTGATTCCCCGCCGGCTCGAACGGCATCTCGATGTGGAAGGAGGTCACGGGAGATTGCCTAGAGACCCACGAACGAGGTGGTGTTTTCCTGGACTGAAGTCCGGGCTCGGCCCCCTTCGGGGACTAGTCCTAAAGGACATGGAATCTGGCTCGCCTGCATCAGGCTCTATGTGCGTGCCGCGCTGCCTGCGGTTGGCTCGCGGCGGTCCACTGCGGTCACGCCTTTGGTCCGGCGCATGGCGCGGATGACCTTGGCGAGGTGGGTTTGGTTCTCGACTTCGACGAGGACCGAGCCAAACATCGCGCCGTCTTTGCTCCACAGTTCGGTGCTGCGGATGTTGGTGCCGGTTTGGGACACGGCTTCCATCAAGTCGGCGTAGAGTCCCCTGCGGTCCTCACCCGACACGCCGAGACATACGACGAAGTGTTCACCTTGGATGCTCTGCCAGTCGATCTCGACTCTGCGATCGGTGTCGGACGGCATGGTGAGAAGATTGGGACAGTCAGCACGGTGGATCGAGATTCCCCTACCCTTGGTCACATAGCCCACAACGGGATCACCGGGGACGGGCTGGCAACATTGCGCGTAACGTACCACGAGCCCGTCGACACCGTGGATGCGCACACCTCTTCCCAGCCTGATCCGGTCGAGCACGCGGCCGAACACGTTCGGTTTGGGTGCATCCAGCTCACCCTCCTCCCGCTCGGGATGCAGCGCATTGATCACTTGACCGATGGGTACATCACCGCGGCCCAAGGCCTGGAGCAACCCCTCTCCCGTACCCTGTGACAGCCGCTCCGACGCTTGGTTCATCTCTCCGTCGCTGGCCATGGCGAGCCGGCGGCGGCGCAGCTCACGGGCGAGGATCTCCTTGCCGAGTTGGATGCTGGTCTCCCGTTCCTCCTGCTTGATCCACTGCCGGATCTTCTGCCTCGCCCGCGCCGTCTCAACGTGATTGAGCCAGTCTTTGCTGGGGCGCGCATGGGCTCCGGTGAGTACCTCTACCGTGTCGCCGTTCTTCAACGCACGGTGCAGAGGCGCAATCCTGCCGCTTACCTTCGCGCCCTGACAGCGGAGCCCTACTTCCGTGTGAACCGCAAAGGCGAAGTCGATTGGAGTTGCACCTTTGGGCAGTCGCTTCACGTCCCCATCGGGCGTGAATACGAAGATCTCGTGCTGGAACAGGTCGATCTTCAGAAACTCGAGGAACTCCTCGGGGCTGTGGGCGTCTTGCTGTAGTTCGAGCAACTGGCGGAACCACACGAAGTGATCGTCCAGTTCGTCATGGACGCCCTTTTCCTTGTACACCCAGTGAGCGGCGATACCGTATTCGGCCGTGCGGTGCATCTCTCGGGTCCGGATCTGGATCTCGTAAAGCTGGCCTCCCGGTCCGAAGATGGTCGTATGGAGTGACTGGTATGCGTTCGATTTAGGCGACGCGATGTAGTCCTTGATGCGCTCCTGGAGCGGTGTCCAAGTGTGGTGGATAACGCCCAGGACGTGGTAACAGTCCGGGACTGTGTCGACCAACACGCGGACCGCCATGAGATCGTAGATCTCCTCGAACGGACGACCGCGTTGCTTCATCTTGCGATAGATGGACCAGATGTGCTTGGCGCGGCCGGTTATCTCAAAGTCTTGGATTCCGGTCTGTTGCAGTGCCGTTTCCAATGGCGCACGGAGCCGGTCGATCATGCGGGCGCGTTCTTCGTGCCCTGCCTGGATAGTCTCTTCGAGTTGGTTGTGATCCTCAGGTTCCAGGAACTCGAAGGCGAGATCCTCCAGTTCGGCCTTCATGCCGGCCATCCCGAACCGATGTGCCAACGGTGCGTATATCTCCCGAGTTTCCAGGGCGATGCGGCGCTGCTTGTCTGGCGGCAGATGCTTGAGTGTGCGCATGTTGTGCAGTCGGTCGGCCAATTTGACCATGATGACCCGGGCATCGCGGGCGATCGACAGCAGGAGCTTGCGGTAGTTTTCCGATTGCGCCTCGGCGGCGGACCTGAACGTGAGGGATGAGATCTTGGTCAGGCCGTCTACCAGTCCTGCCACCTCGTCTCCAAATCGTTCCCGGATTTCGTGTAGCGCGACATCGGAGTCCTCCACCACGTCGTGCAACAGAGCTGCCGCGATCGTGATGGAGTCGAGGTGCTGAGCGACGAGGATCTTGGCTACCTCGATCGCATGCGATATGTAGTCGTCCCCGGAGAGCCGTTTCTGCCCCCGGTGTGCCGAGGCACTGAACTCGAAGGCCTGTTCGACGAGCGTGAGGTCCAACCGATCCTTGCGATCGGCCAGCGCCTCCGCGAATACCGCATCTGTTTCCGCCAGCACGCTCGTCACAACAGGCCTGCCTCTGCAAAACTGAAGAACTGATCCCCACCCACGACCACGTGGTCGTGCACCGGAATGTCCAACACCCGACCCGCCTCCACCAGCTGGCGGGTCACCGCCCGGTCATCCGCCGAGGGTGCGGGATTGCCACTAGGGTGGTTGTGTACCACGATCACTCCCGCCGCCGCCTCGGCAATAGCTGCCCGGAACACCTCACGCGGATGGACCAGCGAGCTATCGAGGATTCCCCGCGTGATCAGAATGTCGCGAGTGATCCGGTTCTGGGCGTCGAGCGCAAGCAGATGAAACTCCTCGACCGCAAGATCGCTCATCAGCGGCGTGCACCACCGGTGCACGTCCGCCGGGCTGCGGACAATATAGGGCACTGCGCGACCTTCATCGGTCAGTCGTCGCGCCAGCTCGAGCGCGGCCGTTATGCGTGCGGCCTTGGCTCGCCCCACCCCCACCACGGTACCCAGCTCACCTACCGGTCGCCGAGCCAGCTCTCGCAGCGACCCGGCGCCAATCCGCAGCAACCCTTGAGCCACCACCAGAGCGTCGCTGCCCGATGTTCCTGTACCTATCAGAATGGCGAGGAGTTCCGTGGTCGTCAACGACCTCGGGCCCAGCGAGAACAGCCGCTCACGGGGCCGGTCGCGGGTTCGCGTTTCGGAGAGGATGGACATGGGGGGAAGGTGGGGCGGGAGAGCGTTGGATGTGTATACAAATCTCGGCAGATAGGATCGGAAATCCGGCGTTTGGGGCATCGGTGACCCGGTGACCCGGTGACCCGAGGGAATCTAGCTGGGATAGGGGTGGCGTGGCCGGGAAACCGGGAAACCGGGAAACCGGGCTACAGTCATCACCCCTTCGCACCATGACACTTCTTATACTTCCTCCCGCTCCCGCACGGACACGGTTCATTGCGGCCGACCTTGGCGACTCCACCTTGGCCCTTTTTTGTAGATGGCCCGGAGATCACGTTGTCGCCATGAGACGCGGTCATTGCCTGCTGCATCTGGCGGGCCCGCGCGGCACCGGGGACCATGAGATCGGCTTCCGATTGCGGGGGTAGTTCCTGCGGCTTCCGGGCCTGAGACGCAGCCATGGCCCGCTCCTGCGGCGGTGGACCGACCTGGACCTGGTGTTTGAATAGCTGTTCCGAGAAGGTGTAGCGGATATCGTGCAGCAGGTCCACGAACATCTCAAATGCTTCCTTCTTGTACTCGACCAACGGGTCCTTCTGGCCCAGCGAGCGGTAGTAGATCCCGCTCCGCAGATGATCGAGTTCGAACAGGTGGTCCTTCCACATCTCGTCCAGCACCCGCAACGTGAGGTGCGACAACACCTTGTCGGCGAGGTGCTCGATGTTGTAGCGGGCGCCCAGTTCGTCCCAGGTTGCGACCTTTGCGGTGAACGCATTGCGCCCAGCCTCGCGCAGCATCGTGCTCAGGGCCGCTACATCCGGCACCTTCTCGAGATCGTTGATGTCCGGTGCAGAAATGAGAAAGCGGCGCAACAGATCCTGAGCAATCAGTTCGCGGTCCCACTTATCCGGATTGTCGCCGGCGTTCTCTTCGACGAACCGGTCGAGCGCCGCCTCGATCATACGGATTGCCTCGGCCTTCATCTCTTCGCCACCCTCGAGACCGAACAGACGCAGGGAGTAAACGACCTCGCGCTGCTGGTTCATGACATCGTCATACTCCAGCAGTCGTTTGCGGGCCTGGAAGTTCTGCAGCTCGACCCGCTTCTGCGCGTTCTCGATTGCCCGCGTCACGAGAGGGTGAGTGATCACCTCTCCCTCCTCCGCACCGCTCTTGTCCATGATCTTGGCGATGCGTTCCGAGCCAAACAGCCGCATGAGGTCGTCTTCGAGTGACAAGAAGAACACCGTCTGACCCGGATCGCCTTGCCGACCCGAGCGACCGCGCAACTGTCGGTCGATACGGCGCGACTCGTGGCGTTCCGTACCCACGATGACTAGACCGCACGGCGGGTCTTCCATGCACCCCCGCTGCTTCATTTCTGCGGCGTCGATGTCGGCCGCTTCGACCGTCTGACCAAACGGTGCCAGTTTCGCCTTGATGGCGCACACCTCACACTGCTTCACCTTGGGTCCGAGTTTGATGTCGGTACCACGACCCGCCATGTTGGTGGCTATGGTGATTGCGCCGCCGCGGCCAGCGTTGGCAACGATATCCGCCTCACGTTGGTGCTGCTTGGCGTTGAGAACCTCGTGCTTCAAGCCCCGGCGCTTGAACATACGGGCCAGAGTTTCCGAGACTTCGACAGTCGCAGTACCCACCAGGATCGGTAGACCGCGTTGGTGCTGCCGTTCCACCTCTTCCACGATAGCGTTGTACTTCTCGCGCCTGGTCTTGTAGATCAGATCGTGGTTGTCGATGCGGCGCACTGGCCGGTCCGTCGGGATCACCATCACGTCGAGTTTGTAGATCTGGAAGAACTCGGTTTCTTCGGTCTCCGCCGTACCGGTCATGCCGGACAGCATCTCGTACATCCGGAAGTAGTTCTGGATCGTGATGGTGGCGAGTGTCTGGGTCTCACCGTGAACACTGACGCCCACTTTTGCGTCGAGGGCTTGGTGGAGTCCGTCGGACCAACGCCTACCGTGCATGATACGGCCGGTGAACTCGTCGACGATGAACACCTGACCGTCCTGAACCACGTACTCCACGTCCTCCTCATACAGCGCATGTGCCTGAAGCAGCTTGTGAATGATGTGTAGCTGCTGGCTCTTACTGGCATACTCGGCCTCGAGCTGGGCACGTCGTTCCAGCCTATCTTCGGCCGACAAGGCTTCATCCTCCTCGAGCCGGCCCACTTCCTCCGAGATGTCCGGGACCACAAACAACGTTGGATCGCCCGGACTCATCTCCTCGACACCCATCTCGGTCAGATGCACCGAGTGACCCTTCTCATCCATCACGAAGTAGAGTTCTTCTTCGATGTCACGGAATCTCTGCTGGCCCGACGGCAATTTGCGATCGGCGATGCGATCCAGCTCCACCCGCTGAACGAGTTGCTTGCTGCCCGCATCCTGTAGCAGCTTCATTAGGCGTTTGTTCTTGGGCATACCCAGCTGCGCCTTGAACAACCTCACGCCCGCTTCGTACTGATCGTCCTCCGACTTCAGCAACGGCTCAGCTTCCGCCACCAGCCGACTGACCACGGTGGTCTGCTTGCGAACGACCTGCACGACTTGCCCGTTGTACTTGGCGTATTCCTCGTCAGACTCCTTGCCAACCGGCCCCGATATGATCAACGGAGTACGAGCTTCGTCGATCAGGATGCTGTCGACCTCATCGATGATGGCGTACACATGCTCTCGCTGTACGCGCTGCTCCAACGAGAACACCATGTTGTCGCGTAGGTAGTCGAAGCCGAACTCGTTGTTGGTACCGTAGACGATGTCACACTCGTACGCCGCGCGACGTTCCGGTGAGGAAGGCTCGGTCTTGTCAAGGCACCCAACCGTGAGGCCGAGAAACTCGAATAGGTGTCCCATCCACTCCGAGTCACGTCGAGCCAGGTAGTCGTTAACGGTCACCAAGTGGCAGCCACGACCGGGAAGTGCGTTGAGGTATAGCGGGAGGGTCGCAACCAGCGTCTTACCTTCACCGGTGGCCATCTCTGCAATCTTGCCCTGGTGCAGTACCAAGCCGCCGATGAGCTGCACGTCGTAGGGTATCATGTCCCAGGTGAGAGCACGCCCAGTGACGACCACCTCGGTACCCATCAATCTGCGGCACGCCTCCCTGACGGTTGCAAAGGCCTCGGGCAGCAGTTCGTCGAGTAGTTTGGCGGTCTTCTCCCGCAGCTCGTCCTCGAGATCGTTCACCTGGGAGTTCAAGGAATCCCGTTCCCGCGGATCGGCACAGGCGTGCCGTGCAGTTTTCTTCTCCCTGAGCGCTGTCTCGAGATCTCCCAGGCGTCCCTTTACGATACCACGCAGCTTGTCCGTCTGCGCTCGGATATCACTGTCCGAGAGATCGGCGAGGCGCTTCTCAGATTCTTGGATTGCATCAACGATCGGTTGGATTCGCTTGAGTTCGCGCTCGAAGCGAGTTCCGATCACCTTCGTGACCATCTTCTTGAGCATTGCTTCCTACGTTCTGTACAGACTATGCGATTCGATGTACTCCGCCACTTTGGCCGGTACCAGGTAGCA
>JAUVRV010000394.1 GCA_030597435.1 Gemmatimonadales bacterium
CGACGCTGGCCGGCAACCTCAACGATTCGGGGCCAAACTGCCCGAACTGCCTCCAGGGAGAGGGGGACCTCACCGGAAGTCACCCTGGGGCTCGCTCCCGTGGTTCGAGTCGCCGCGGGCGCCTCATGCGGCGCTTCCGTTGGCTTGGCGCGCGGCGTTGCAGGTTGAACCACGGCGCTGTGCGACAGCGCCGCCATTACTTCGCCCAGCTCGACCGTCCGGTCCAACAGCGACCACTGTACCAGTAGAGTTTCGACGTGCAGCCTGGCATTGGGACTGCGCCGAATCACACCCTCTGCCGTACCCAGCAACTTGAGCATACGCAGGACGTCACCCGGGGCATAGTTTCCGGCCTGCCGATCCACGGCAGCACGGAGCCCCTCTGTGAGGCCCTCCGGCTGACCACCAACTATTCGTATCATCACCGCCCGCAACAACTCGCCAGCTCCATTGACAAACTCGGCCAGGTCTGCCCCGCTCTCGACCAGCCGGTCCACAAATGGGAAGACGTCTGCCGTTCTCTTCTCCGCGATGATGTCGAGCAGCTCGCCGTACATCTCGTCGTCAATCAGGCCCAGCGCGTCGCGCACACGGACTACTGTCACCGCGCCCTCGCCAAACGCCAGAGCCTGATCCAGCAGGGACAGAGCGTCGCGCATGCCCCCATCGGCCACCCGGGCGATCAGCTGCAGAGCCTCATCCTCCACGTCGATTGCTTCCTGCTCGGCGACGAATTCGAGTCGCCGCACTATCGCCGCGGGTCCGATGCGTCTGAAGTCGAACCGTTGGACCCGGCTCATGACCGGCGCAGCAGTATTGGCAATCTTATGGGGCTCAGTGGTCGCGAACACAAACACCACGCGCGGTGGCGGCTCCTCCAGGATCTTGAGCAGAGCGTTCCATGCCTCGCGGGTGAGCATGTGTGCTTCGTCGACGATGTACACTTTGTGTCTGTCGGGACCACTGGCGGCGTACATGGCGCGTTCCCGCAGCTCGCGGGCATCGTCGACCCCGCGATTGCTGGCGGCATCGATCTCTACCACATCTAGATTGGTGGCTCCCGACCAGATGCGCCTGCACGAGTCACATTGGCCGCACGGTTCACCTTCGCTCGGCGCGTTGCCTCGATCCTCACAGTTCAGCACCATGGCCAGGATCCGGGCCGCACTGGTTTTGCCCACTCCTCTCGGTCCGGTGAGCAGATAGGCGTGCGCCACCCTGTCCTTGGCCACAGCGCCGGTCAAACCGGCGGCAACGTGGTCCTGGGCAACCAGGTCAGAAAAACTGGTGGGTCTGTACTTTCGGGCGAGTGCGGTGTGTGTCATATGAGTAGTCTGAAATTGCCCCAGGTGACCCGAAGCGACGCGTGCCATCGCTTAGCGCTGCTACCTTCACGGTCCTGACGCGGTTCGCGCGCATTCGCCCTCCGGACCTGGGGCAGGTGAAAGCTAGCGCAAGGGGACGGTGTCCCGGTACCCCGTTGGTCCGGTTTCCCGACCACCCCACCCCATCCAAAGACGATGACGGACGAGGATGGACGAAGACGGACGATGAAGCGGGCTACCCTGCCCGTCGTCTGACATCGTCTGACATCGTCTAACATCGTCCGGCCCCATGTCCCGGGTCGCTCCACACTCGGTCCCAATTCGCCGAAGTCACGAATCGCCACCCCACCGAGTCCACATACCCGGGATTAGAAGCACGAGCAGCGTGTAGAGTTCCAATCTCCCCAACAGCATCAGCGCTGAAAGTACGTAGTGTGAGGGTGAGCCCATGCCTCCATAGTGGGACGCGGGACCCACCTCTCCCAGACCGGGGCCGATGCTCGACATTGCCGCGAGCGATGCACTGACGGACGTCAGCAGATCGTGGCCCAGCGCAGCCAACACCAGCGAACCAATGGCATGAGTGGCCACGTAGAGAGCGAGAAATCCCAAGACGTTGGCCAGAATCTCGGACCGGATCGGCACTCCGCCGAGTTTGGTCACGAATATCGCCCTGGGATGGAGCACCTTCTTCACTTCACTGACCGCGTGTTTCAACACGACGACCGCACGTGCCGTCTTGAATCCACCGCCGGTCGATCCACCCATGGCTCCTATGAACATCAGTCCCAACAACAGTATCTGACAAAACGCGGGCCAGGCTCCGAAGTCAGCCGTCACAAAACCGGTGGTTGTGAGAATCGCAACCACGTTGAATGTGGCGCGTCTGAAGATCCAGCCATCACCAGCAAGGCCTATTGCCATGAACACCGCCACGGATGCCGCCAGTGCCAGGCCCGCATACCAGCGCCACTCGGCATCCTTGAACCACGGGAACCACTTACCGGTCAGGAACTTGTAGTGCAGCGTGAAACTGGTGCCGGCAATCAGCATGAAGACGATCGTGACCCACTGAATGGCCGCGCTGTACTCACCCAACGAAGCCGTGTGGGTCGAGAATCCTCCGGTAGCCAGCGCGCTCATCGCATGATTCGCCGCATCGAACGGCGACATACCCAGCAGCAGGTAGATGATTCCCAGTACCACCGTCAGCAACGCATAGACGCCCCAGAGCAAGCGCGCGGTTGTGGCAACCCGTGGCTTCAACTTGTCGGTCGCAATGCCTGGCACCTCGGCCCGAAACAGCTGTGCGCCTCCCATGCCGATCAACGGAAGGATGGCTACCCCCAGCACGATTATCCCCATGCCCCCAACCCAATGACTGACGGAGCGCCACAGCATGATTGAGCGAGGCAGTTCTTCGATTATGGGAAACACCGTTGCGCCGGTCGTGGTGAAACCCGAAACCGACTCGAACAACGCGCCCGCAATCGTGGGAGCCACGCCGGTGAAGATGAACGGCAAACATCCTGCGGTTACAACCGCCAACCAGCCGAGTCCTACGATCGCAATGCCTTCGCGCCGGTTGATGGAGACTTCACTGGGAGTCACGTACCACATGACGGCACCGACCGAACCGGTAACAAACACCGACAGTAGCCAGTGAACCGCAAGCCCTTCGGTGAAGCCGAACACGGTGGACGGCACCATGGCGACCGCCGTCCAAACCAGGAGGGCACCGATGAGGTGCAAGACCTCGCGGATGTTCACGACGGGAACAACTCGGTCACCGGATCGACCGCTTCCGGCAGCGCGAACACAACGGCGGTATCACCTGGCCGGATCACGTCGTCTCCGCGGGGCACTATCGCTTCCACTTCCTTTTCCCTGATGATCGCAGCGACGATCGCGCCCTTTGGGAACTCGATATCGGCGAG
>JAUVRV010000027.1 GCA_030597435.1 Gemmatimonadales bacterium
ACTGCACTCCGATCTCGGACACCACCATCGTGGCATCGATGGCATCCGCAACCGACCACATTGATCACGTGAGAACCCAGCTGCCCTACGCTCTCATCGCAGCCGGAGGTGCGACTATTCTGTTC
This sequence comes from Gemmatimonadales bacterium, assembly GCA_030597435.1. Taxonomy (GTDB): domain Bacteria; phylum Gemmatimonadota; class Gemmatimonadetes; order Gemmatimonadales; family GWC2-71-9. The sequence goes on from JAUVRV010000027.1 coordinate 126, forward strand.
CTCGCTTTCGGGACCGTGCTCCAAGCGGGGTAGCAGAACACCCAGCCTTACTACGCGCGGATTCCATCGGTACTTTCTCACGCATGAAGACACTCCGCTATCTGTCCTACTCCGCGGCCGTCCTCGCCTATGCGCTGGTAGTCTTGGGGGGAGTGGTGCGAATAACCGGATCCGGTATGGGTTGTGGCGATGACTGGCCACTGTGCAACGGCCACCTGGTCCCTCCACTCGACGATTACAGAACGCTTATCGAATGGGGGCATCGACAGGTGGCGGCGCTGCTTTCGATCCTGACTCTGGGTGTCGTGATTCAGGCTGTACGAACTCGTGGAGAGCCAGGTGCATCCGGACCCGGTGGTACTCTGCGACCGGCCATTCTCGCCGGGCTATTGCTGCTGATCCAAGTGCTGTTGGGTGCGATCACCGTTTGGATGGAGCTGCCACCGACCACGGTAATCCTGCATCTCGGTGTAGCAATGGCTTTCATCGCGGCCCTACAGGTCACCGGGTTCCGAGCCGACACATCCCTGGGTCCATGCGGGCCGATCCCGAAGAGGGGCGCGATCACCGCGGCCGCCGTCATGGCAGGCGCGGTCATCCTGCTAGGTGGCTTGACCGCCAACCTGGATGCGGGCCCTGCCTGCCTGGGCTTCCCGCTCTGCAATGGAAAACTGTGGCCCGGCAGCGGCTCGTCCGGCTTACCCCACATCCACTGGACACATCGATTGGTCGCGTACGCCCTGTTCTTCCACCTACTGGGGATGACATTCCGATTCCGCAAGCCGGAGATCCCGACCCGCGTGAGAGACGCAGTGTGGTACGCCTTTGGGGCTGTGCTGCTCCAAGTTGTTGTGGCAGCCGTGATGATCCTGGCATTCCTGCCGCCGGTCTGGCGAGTGCTTCATGTCGCGGTGGGAACAGCGTTGTGGGCGGTGCTGGTCTACGCGGTGTGGTTGGTGAGTGATAAGCCGGTATCCCGGGAGCCCGGCTAACCGGTTTCCCGGTTGCGGTGGTTGGGTAGGGTGGCCGGGTTACCGGGATACCGGGTTACCGCGCTACCGAGTAATCAGATCCACCTGAGGCACCTTGGGCGTCACCTCCGGCCCGTTTTCCGTCAGCACGACATTGATCTCGCTGCGAACTCCGAAGCGGCCCGTCAGATAAACACCCGGCTCCACCGAGAAGACGACGCCTGGTATCAGGACACGTACATCGTTGGTCTCGAGGTTGTCCAGGTGAGGTCCGGATCCATGTAGATCGGCATCGATCGAATGTCCCGTCCGGTGAGTAAACCAGTCGGCGTACCCCTTTTCGCGCAGTACGTCACGCGCGGCATCGTCAAGCACGGCGCCTGCGATCGTCTCACCGGCCTCGTGGGCCGTGCGGAGCCGTGCAACAGCCGCGTCGCGCGCGTCCCTTGTGGCCTCCCACACAGAGACGACCTCCTCCGGCGGGTTGGTACCCGAGAACGCCATCCACGTCTGGTCGGCCCAGGCAAAACCGTCTCTCTTACCGAAAAGATCGAGTAACACGACCTCATCGGCCTGCAATACCCTGGAGTCGTCCTCGCTTGGATCGTAGTGTGGATTGGCGGCGTTGGGACCGAATCCGACAATGGGCGGATCCTCGATTTCCAGTCCTGACTGCGCCATCGCCTCGATCACTCGCTGCTGGACCTGGTACTCGGATACGGTACCGATCTCGGTGATGACCGACCGCAGCGTATTTTGGGCAATCTCCGCCAGGCTCTCGGCTGCCAGACGATGAGATGCCAGTTCCTCATCTGACCAGCAAGCCGCGAATTGAGTGACTAGTGTGGCGGAGGGAACGACGGTGGCGCCGAACTTCCCGAGTAACTCGACGACACCGGCAGGTACGCGGTCGAGATACGGCACGGCGTTCTCCGTTGAAAGCTCCATCGCCACGCGCTTGCCGGCGAACTTCTCCTCCAAGAGCGAATGGAGTTGCTGCCACGTCGTGTAGTACGAAATGTCGGTCGATATGTGCGAAACAGCGTTTGTGTCGATGTTGTGCGCGATACAGGTCGGGCTCCCTTGTGCCGGTAACCACAGGAACAGTCTCCGGGTCACCATCCCTTTGTATCCAATGAGGCGGGCCGCCACTGGGTTTAGGTCATGGAAGTCGTAGATCAGCCAGCCATCGGCATTCAGGCCTTTGAGAGCACTTCTCAGTTTGTTCGAGTCGATCCGGTCGACGAGAGCCATCTTTCACCAACCTTGGTTGTGGCTCGTGTGCCACCGACAACATTCGTCCCCACGGACTATACACGTCTCATGAAGCAGCGCCCCATCGAACTCGGTCATCGATCGTAGGATCTCAGCCAAGGCGGAACCGTAGAAGTCACAGCTAGAGCCATCGGGCGTTGCCTTGGTAGTCGCGTGATGGGCCACCACGACCACACCATCCTGCTCGTCAACCGTCATGGTAGAATCGAACACGGTGGCCGCCAATCGAGTCGCCGATTTCAGCCCCATCCGTCGCTTCAATGATCCCAAGGCCATCTTATTCGCGATCTTGAGTGGCGTAGGAGTCTGCCGCAACGCATGCCGCGCGGCCAGTCTGCCAGCTTGGGAAAATGCCAGTCCTGCGTCGTTGCGACGACCAACCAACCGAAACAGCTGCACGACCTCATCGACCCTTACCGCACCGTTGCGTTGTGTGAGTTGACGATATCGCTCGATTTGCGCCGTCACAGTCGGATTCATGCCCAATCGCTTGGGGGTGAGTTCGTCATGGTATTCAGCCATGCGTTCGGGACCTTGCTGGTCCAGCGTTCGCACCGCCTGCAGCACCGCCAGGGGGATTATTGCGCTGATTTGTGTAGTATCCACTGGGCTGGACAATCAGTCTGTGTTGACGGCGCGCAAGTTAGCGTCACGGCATCGGATAGGCCAGGCCTGTTGCGTAGAGACGTTCACCGAGCGATTCTTTCCAGTCTATGGCACCAACAACATTCCTCACCCGACATCGCACTCTTGGGCCGGTCCATTATGGCTGCGGCATCTGACGACCGACGCACGGCCTTTGAGACCGAGGCCCTACCGCACCTGGACGCGGTCTATCGTCTAGCGCTTCGATTGTCCGGTGACGAAGCTCAAGCAGACGACCTCGTACAGGAAACCATGCTCAAAGCGTACCGCTCATGGCACCAATACAAGAGTGGAACGAACGTACGAGCGTGGCTCCTCACGATCTTGCGCCACACATTCATAAACGAGTACCGCAAAGCAAAGCGTGCCGGCCCTACGGTCGACATTGGTGAGATCGAAGGCTACTACGTCTTCCACGAGGTCCAAGAGGTAGACCCCGAGGGGGAGTTCTTCAAGCAGATCGTCGACGATGAGGTGCTCCGCGCAATCGACTCGTTGCCAGATGAGTTCCGCGAAACCTTGGTGTTGAGCGACGTCGAGCAGCTGACCTACGCTGAGATCGCGGAGGTTACCGGAGTACCTGTCGGCACAGTGAAATCCCGTCTGTTCAGAGCACGTCAGGCACTGCAACAGAGGCTCTACGACTACGCCTTGGAGATGGGATACATCAAGGGGGTGAAGCGATGAGTGCCCCACGAAAAATAGATTGCCAGGCCGCCGCTGACCGCCTTTACGAGTACCTGGATGGTGAGCTGACCCCAGATGCCTACGACGAAGTCAGGGCTCACCTGGAAGATTGCGCACTCTGTTTCAAAGTCTTTGGTTTCGAGAACACGTATCTGGCGTTCCTGCGAGCGCGCACGCGGGCCCAAAAAGCGCCCGAGCACTTGAAGAAACGAATCTTCGAGCACATTCTCTTCGACCAGGACTCCGCAGAATCGCAGTGAATCCGGCCGTAGCGGCCGCTTTCGCAGGTGCCCTCGCGTTGGTCGGCCGCGGGTTGGGTTGGCTCAACACGGGGGGAGCCCTCGCGTCCTCAGCGGTGGGAACGGCGGTTTTCACGGGCGGTGGCCCAGCCGGCGCCGCACTGCTCACACTCTTCTTCGTTTCCGGCAGCCTGCTCACGAAGTACTCCTCACGATCACGAAGGAACCGCCTGGATGCACAAACCGGCGGCCGCACCGCACGCCAGGTCTTGGCCAACGGTGGCTGTGCCGCCGTGGGCGCCTTGATGATCCCGAGCTGGGAAGGCGGTTGGGCACTGCTGTTCGGCGCCCTGGCCGCCGCCCAGGCAGACACGTGGGCCACCGAAATCGGCGCGTTCTCGACCAAACCACCGCGCCTCATATCGACGGGTGTAGTAGTACCACCAGGCACATCAGGCGGCGTCACCCTGCTTGGCAGCGTTGGTGGTTTCATGGGAGCCTCCGTGATGGCGACTCTGGCAATGGTCATTGGCCTGCCAGCGACCGTGACTATCGCAGGACTGCTGGCGGGATTCGTGGCGATGATGTGGGATTCACTGCTGGGGGCCACGGTGCAAGGCATTTATCATTGCGACAGGTGTGATGCCGTTGGCGAAAGACCGCGGCACAGGTGTGGGGACCGGGCACGGCTGATCCGAGGTTGGGCCTGGCTGGACAACGATGCGGTGAATCTGGTCGCAACGTGTTCGGGTGGAGCGGTGGCGGTGGTGCTGTGGTGGATTATCTGATGTTGTACCGCTGGCAAGCATCGGTGCAAAGAGCTACAATGGACGCGCCGAGAACAGGAGAATTGGATGAACAGCACCGGTAGGCAATTGGCCGCTGAGTTTCTGGGGACCTTTACGTTGGTATTCGTGGGTGCCGGCACGATCGTCGTGAACGCCTGGACCAACAACGCCTTGGGTCTGGTGGGCGCTGCGTTGGCGACCGCGTGCGTGTATGCTGTCATGGTCACGATGACCATGAACATATCGGGTGGTCACCTCAATCCGGCGGTCACCATCGGCGTGTTGGTAGCAAAGAAGACCGATGGCAGAACTGCCGGCCTGTACATCGCAACCCAGTTGATTGCCGCCATGGTCGCCGCTCTGTTGGTAATGGTCTTGTTGCCTTCCGGTGCCGGAGAGGCAACCAGCCTCGGTGCGCTCAAGATCTCGAACGACGTGTCGATGGTCCAGGCGATAATCCTCGAGGCTCTGCTGACTCTGGTCCTGGTCAGCGCGGTGTTCGGCACCGTACTGTCACCGGACGCACCCAAGGTGGGCGGATTAGGCGTTGGAATGGTCCTCCTTTTTGCGATCCTGCTGATCGGCCCGCTCACAGGGGCATCGTTGAATCCCGCTCGTTCTTTTGGACCCGCTCTCATTGCGGGAGATTTCGAGGGACACATTGCCTACTGGGTAGGACCACTCCTCGGTGGGTTGGCAGCTGGGCTGATTTGGTCTAATGTGTTGCTGCCGGAGGATAAGGACGGATAGGACGGATAAGGAGGGGAAGGAGATCGAGAAGGGGAAGCAGGCAAGGCCTACTTCTCCTTTCTTATTCTCCATGCCAAAGATACCGCGTAGGCTATCACTACCACAGCAACGATGACGTAGGCCGCCACCATGTATGCACCGTTATCAGGATACTGCACTGGCGGCCTCCTCTCGTACGTCTTGCAGGATGTCGAGCGCGTAGCGTTGTAGCAGGAAGCCGACGTACAGCACCGTGAACACCACGACTGAGAGAAGCAGAGTTACGAGCATCACACCTGGCAGCGACGGAGCGTCTGGTCTCAGAACAACCGGTTCTGGATGCAACGTGCGGAACCAAACCACCGTCATGTGAATGAACGGTATGAGCGCCAGAGCCATGACACCGATCACCGCCGAGAAGCGCGCCCTCATGTCAGGATCACCAATAGCTCCACGCAAGACTCTGTAACCGATGAACAGCAAGAAGAGGAACATCGTTGAGGTAAGCCTCGCATCCCAACTCCACCACGTGCCCCATATGGTCTTGCCCCAGATAGGACCGGTAGTGAGCATGGCCACCGAAAAGGCCAGTCCCACCTCTGCCGAAGCAGCCGCAATCGAGTCGATCTTGCGGTCCCTGAGCCAGAGGTAGAGCAGGCTCAGAATACCGGCAACGGCAAATGCCAGCAGCGCCGCCCACGCAACCGGTGCGTGCACGTAGAAGATCTTCTGCGCCGGTCCCTGGGTTCGCTCAATCGGAGTGAACACCAGGGCCCGAATGAAGACACCCGCCAGGCCAACCAACGCAATCCAGGTTATCACTTGGCCACGACGGGCCAACGCAAGGGCTTGTTCGTGTCTGTTCATTCGTCCAGTGTAGCCTCAAACAGGAAGAAACAGAGTACGACGAATACTATGTCGAACGAAGCGAGCAACTTAAGCCAGCCGGCGAGATCGCTCAAGGGACGCCCTATCAGGATACGCGATGTCAGCTGAACCGCTCCGACCACGGGTGGTATTAGAAACGGTAGCAGCAGGACCGGCAACATGAGTTCGGCGAACCGTGTACGGACAACCATCGAGCTCAACAGGGTTCCGACCGAGACGAACGCGATGGTCGCCATGGCGATGACACCCATGAGCGCCGGGAGCTGGCGCACAATCGGTAGATTGTAGAACAGAATAAACAGCGGCAGCGACACGAGTTCCACGACACCCACGAACGCCAGATTGCCCAACAGCTTGCCCACGAAGATCGCGGAGGGAGGAATGGGTGCCAGCAACAGCGCGTCCATCGCCATGTTCTCGCGTTCCAGCATGAACGCCCGGTTGAGACCCAACATGGCCGCGAAAGTGAATGTCACCCAGAGTGCTCCCGGAGCGATATCCAGCGCACTCACAGCAGTCGGATCGCGCGCGAAGTAGAAGATCGACAGGACGAGCACGGCAAATACGATCGCTGACGCGAACGCGGTCTTCGTGCGCCATTCGATCTTCATATCCTTGGCTGCCACGGCCCAGGCCGCCATCCAGAAGCTACGCATCTGCTGCAAGCTCCCTGTAGCGAGCCATCACCGACATGGCATCCCGCCCGGCGACGGCCTCGAGACCGGCCAACCGGCCATCGACCATGAATCCCACTGACGAGGCCAAGTCCACCACCTCGGCAAGTTGGTGGGTGGCCACGACAACGGCCCGGTTGCGCGCCTTCAGATCGATCAGTACATCCCGCACAATGACTGCCGCCGCCTCATCCAAGCCCGTCAGCGGTTCGTCCAATAGCAAAACCTCGGGGTCTGGCAACAACGCCCGCGCGATAGATAGCCGCTGCACCATGCCCCGACTGAAGGTCGCCACTCGACGGTCGCCGTGAGGGGCAAGACCGATCTTCTCCAACAGGCCCTGAATCAGCGCGGGATCGTCTTTGCCATACAGCCGGCCATAAAACGCCAAGTTCTCCCGCGCGGTGAGGGCGTCGTACAACATCGAATTGTGCGCCACCATTCCGATGGCACCGGTGCGATGCACTGTGCCCTTGGTCGGTTTCAGCAGGCCGGCAAGCACTCGTATCAAGGTCGTCTTGCCAGCACCGTTGTGCCCCACAAGCATCAGGAAGTCGCCGCCCGACACCTCGATCGACACCTCTCTCAACACGAGCCGGTGCCCGAATCGGCGCGACACCCCCTCTGCCAGAAGAGTCGGATCAGCGCTTGGCATCAACAATCATCACGAGTGAAACAGTCAATCGCCATACGGGAATGGGAACGGATACCTGTGAGCAGGCAAGAATATAGCACCGCGGGCGGGGTGGCGGTGCTCAGGGACTGTCGGTCGTTTCGACTTCGAAGAGATCTTCGAGCTTGGTCAGCACGAGCAGGAATCGCAGCTCCTCGTTCACACCTCTCAATGTCACATGCACTCTGCGCTGGGCTGCCCGTCGCTGCACCATGATCAGCGCACCTAGGCCGGTACTGTCGACCGAACGGGTCGCGCTCAGATCGATCACGAGCCTTCCCGCGCCCCTGCGCATGTGATCGACGCGCGAGAACGCCTCGCGTCGGAACTCGTTACGAGAGTCCAAACCGAGTTCTTCGGGAGCCACAACAACCCGCTCTTCCAGCACCATCTCTCTCACCTCGAGACCTCCCACCATATCGCTACAATCGCTGCAAGCTTTGTGCAACGACCAGAATTGAATCATTAACAGCTTATTAGCAAGGACTGGTCACAACGACATAAACAACTATACAGCAACGACTTACGTACTAGCAAGTGAGAGTCGTCACTACTCGTACAGTGGCAGTTCGCACCAGGGGCGCGTTTTGTGCAATGGCGCGCCCAGGTGCACGGAGCTATATAAGATCCCCCGTAGACCTCATTCGGTAACACCCTATTCGGTAACACCCTGGGATTTCATTCACTGGCATGGAGGATCATGTGTCGGACCAGATCTCTACTCTGCTCGATGAACGGCGCACATTTCGACCGGCCGCAGCATTCAAACGCTCCGCCCATGTGAAAACGAAGACGGTTTACCGGGAGTCGGACACGGCACGGCTGCGCTTCTGGGCAAAGCAGGCCCGGCAACTCGACTGGATCAAACCGTGGAAGAAGGTCCTCGAGTGGAAGCCCCCTCACGCCAAGTGGTTCGTAGGCGGTAAGCTCAACGCCTCGGTCAACTGCCTCGATCGTCACGTCAAGACCGCTACGAAGAACAAGGCCGCGATTCTCTGGGAAGGTGAACCTGGTGATCGCCGCACCATCACCTACTGGGAGCTGTACCGGGAGGTGAATCGGTTCGCCAACGTGCTCAAGTCACTCGGCGCAAAGCGGGGTGACCGGGTCGTCATCTACATGCCGATGATTCCCGAAGTAGCGGTTGCGATGCTGGCGTGCGCCCGTATCGGTGCGCCACACTCAGTCGTGTTCGGTGGCTTCTCTGCCGAGTCGCTGAGGGACCGGATCAACGACACCAAGGCCAAGATCGTCATCACGGCCGACATTGGCTATCGCCGGGGACAGATTGTGCCATTGAAGCGGAACGTCGACGAGGCGTTGGAGGAAACTCCCTCCATCAAGCACACAGTGGTGGTACGCCGCCGGGCCTTCGCACAATACGATGATTCACTGATGACCATGAAGCCGGGCCGCGATCACTGGTATCACGATCTCATGACAGACGCCAAAGCCTACTGTGAACCCGCGGTGATGGACGCAGAGGACATGCTGTTCATCCTCTACACCTCGGGCACGACTGGCAAACCCAAGGGCATCGTACACACTACGGGTGGCTATCTAACGCAGGCTATAACAACCACGCGCTGGGTGTTCGACCTCAAGCAGGACGACGTTTACTGGTGCACGGCAGACGTCGGATGGGTGACCGGTCACACCTACCTCGTTTACGGCCCGCTCGCGGCGGGCGCTACGGCGGTGATGTACGAAGGATCACCCGACTGGCCCGACAAGGACCGGCTCTGGGAGATCGTGGAGCGCTACGGCGTGTCGATCTTCTACACAGCGCCAACCGCCATTCGCGCGTTCATGAAATGGGGTAGCGACTTCCCGGCCAGTCGTGATCTCAGTACTCTGCGCCTGCTCGGTACCGTCGGCGAACCGATCAACCCCGAAGCGTGGATGTGGTATCGCCAGCACATCGGCGGCGGGAAGTGCCCGATCGTCGACACTTGGTGGCAGACGGAGACCGGCGGGATCATGATCACACCGCTACCCGGAGTCACAACCACCAAGCCGGGCTCTGCAACAGTGCCGTTCCCGGGGATCGAGGCAGATCTTCTCGATGCAAAAGGACACCCAATCAAGGTCGGTGGGGGGTATCTCGTCATCACCAGCCCCTGGCCCGGTATGCTACGAACCATCTATCGGGACGACAAGCGTTACAGACAGCAGTACTGGAGTAAGTTCCCCGGCTGCTACTTCCCGGGCGACGGGGCCAAACGAGACGACGACGGCTACTACTGGATCCTGGGCCGGGTAGACGACGTGCTCAACATAGCCGGACACAGGATCGGCACTATGGAAGTGGAAAGCGCGCTGGTGTCGCACCCGGCGGTGGCTGAAGCGGCTGTCGTGGGCAAGCCGCACGATCTCAAGGGACAGGTGATCACGGCCTTCGTGATTCTCAGAACCGGGTTCGATCACTCGCCGGACTTGGTAGGCGAACTGAAGGATCATGTGGTGAAGAAGATCGGAGCCATTGCCAGACCGGAGGATCTCTTCTTCACACCAGACCTACCCAAGACTCGGAGCGGCAAGATCATGCGCCGGCTGCTGGGTGACATCGCCTCTGGCAGGGCGTTGGGTGATGTGACCACCCTGGCAGATCCAAGTGCGATCGAGGAAATGAAGCAGAAATATGAGGAAGAGGGGTAGACGAGCTAGTCGGCGGTGATCTCCTGCGCCGGGCGCCAACCCCGCAGATTGAAGAGAGAAATCAAAAAGATGGTGGTCACCAGTATCGCGCAGATGATACACCATTGGCACCAGGCGTGGATGACCGCAGCTTCCAGGTACGTGAGATAGCCGACGAAAACGACGCCTGTTCCAGAGAGGACCGACAACAATACTGTCGGTCCTCTTTTGTCATACCATGCATCTTGTAGCCCTGCGAGGCTGACCACGAACAGTGACGCGAAGCCGACAGTGCCCTGGAACGCCACCGGAAGACCAAAGAACACCGCATACTCGCTCAGCTGTACCGTCTCACAACCCCCGGTCGAACACACCATCGGACCCATGAGCCCGAGTCTCCACAGCCATAGATACAAAGCAACGAAGAACCCAATCAGGGCCAACGCCGCCGTGACCATTCTGTGGCTCACCGGTTTCTTTCGATGGCCTGATCGACCAATGCCCGGACCTGGTCGTACGGGATCGCACCGACTGCGCGTTGACCCCCGATATCGAATGTCGGTGTCGAGCCAATGCCCATCGCCGCGATCTCCTCTCTCGTGGCCATGATGCGGCTCGCGTAACGTCCCTCTTCCATACATTGTGCGTACCTATCCAGGTCCACACCAATCTCCTCGGCATAGCCCCGGAAGGTCCGCATCCACCCGCCAGGGTTTGACCTCAGCCAATTGCTCTGCCGGAACATCAGTTGGTCGTGCATCTCCCAAAACTTGCCCTGTTCCCCAGCGCAGTCCGCCGCGTGGAGCGGAACCAGAGACGCCTGATTAAGAGCGAAACCACGAAAGCGCCAACGCGCCATCCCAGTCTGTACCAGCCGGCTCTTGACATCCGGTCCCTGGAGAACCGCAAAGGCGGCGCAGGCATCACAGGTGAAATCGGCATACTCGACGATCTCGACCGGTGCCGACTCGTTCCCCATCACATACCCGGGAAACGCCTCGGTATTTACAGGGTTGGGCGCGTCCATGATCTGAGTAATGGCGTCACCTGACCCTTGGCTCGCCATCCACACTGCAGCCGCGCCCACCACTGCAATTAGCGCCAGGATACCATAGAACGCCTTCATATTCACTCGTCCAGCCATTCTGCATCCTCCTCGGAACCCCCGAAATCCAGGTTCTCCATCTGTTGCTGTGCCTCTTCTACGATCTTGCGGCCCTCGCCGGTCTCCGCCGTATCGTAGGTGTGGCGCACCTCATAGTGAAACAACTCGCTGCGAGCGTCACCCATCATCCTGATCAGCTCTGGGCCAGCGCGCAGCAGATCCGTATCACCCTCGATTTCTCGTATCCGAGCCGCGAGCGCCCGGAGGAGTTCCACCAGGCGTTCGGCTCGGCTGTCATCGTATACAGGCTCACTCATGATCAATCCAATCAGAGAACATACGCCACTCACAACGACACTGTTCCACAAATGCCGCAATTGCGCCGGATAGTGGCCGAGTGCTAAATTTGATGGTTGTGTAAGCCCTTTGATGAATCGGAGTATTGCGCATGGGAAAAAAAAGCAAACCCAAGCATAGAAAAGAGGACAATGCCAGCCCTTTTGACAAGGCCCGGGATGAACTCCTGAGCCACATCCTACACTGCGGGGTGCTGCAGGCTGAGCCCCAGCATCAAAAGGACTGGTTTGACGATACAATGGAGTATATGGCGGAGAGGTATGCGACTCTGTCCGACGACCAGTTGGACACCATTCGCACTCTAGGCGAACGGTATTGCAGGCCGGTCAAGCCTCACACTGAGGTCGGGGCAGTCAGCTAGCAACCACCAACCTCAACTGCCTCATTGATTGTCACCCCGCCATAACTGGCGGGGTTTTTCTATTTCGCCGGTCTCCGTCTGATCTGCACGCCGCCCGCGATACGCACACCGCCCCCGATTCCTGCCTCGAGAAACCAGCCCCACTTGCCGCCGGGATTGGTCTCCAGACCGAATACACCCACCAGGTACTGCACGTTGTCGCCCTCCGTGAAGATGAATGCAACTCCGCCCGATGCATAAAGAGAGATACCGCGGCGCTTATAGGGATTGAGATGAAATGAGATCAGCGCTTCCGGTCGGAACGCAAAGCTCCCGTCACGACTGCCGCCGTTGGCGAGCACTTGGATTCGCATCCGGCCGTTGGTCCTGTAGCCCAGGCCCAGTCCGGCACCAAAGAAGTCCTCGTCCGCGAGGGTAGCCATACCGAGCGCCTCCCACTCCCAGGTCTTCTGTGCCCGAACCGGCGCCCCGGCCACTCCAAGCACGAAGAGCCCTGCGATGAAGGCGCGGCTAATCAATGATGATCTCATGCTCCACTTTGATGTCGGGTGCCAGGGTGTGGAGTACGGAACAGTACTTCTCCAGTGAAAACGAGACGGCACGCTCGGCCTTTGTCTGATCTAGATCCCTGCCCGACATGCGGAACAGGTACTTGATGGCGGTATAGCGTTTCGGGTGTTCCTCCCGTCGAGTTCCGGTCAGATCGATGGTCAGGGACTCGAGCCCTGCCCGCATTTTGGCGAGCATCGAGACCACATCGGCTCCCGAGCAACCTGCAGCAGCTATGAGCAGTTGTAGCATCGGGCCTGGTGAGGTCTCGTTATCTGGATCGATCTCGACCGCGGGAGTGGTCGGGTCCGTGCCTTCGCCTCGGAACTTCAGCCCCTCACCAGTCCAGTCAATGCGAATCGATCTGGTGTTCGACATCTATCTCGATCTCCTCGTCGTCAAGCCAATGAACAGTCGATTGCGCCTGAATGCATCTTCTCCATGATACTCCACGAACCAGCCAATGTATTCGCGGATTCTCAACTCGAACCCAAGCGCGAATTGAAACCAGACAGCGGGGCACCGATCGGCGGCACTGCATTGCTCCTGGGTGTACAGCCCGAGTCCACCTCCAACGTAGGGAACCGCCACCATCGAATCGGGCAGAAACCGAAATAGGATCTCCGCATTGAACACATAGGTATTTGCCGCCGATCCGATTCCCAGTTCGGCGCCACCCCTCATGCGGAGACGCTCACCGTAGAGGTCACCGAGGTCTAATGTAGTCCCAAAGACAGCCTGGTCGTCGTCCGAGAAGTCAATCCCGGCCTGAGCAGCGAACCCGAACAGTCCGACGCGGAACTTGGACTGTTGTGCCGCTAGTGGACTGGCCACGAGCAACAGCAGCAACGAGAGTGTCAATCGCATGTCATACCCTTTCAGGATCGGTCAGGCTCGCCACGGGTCCGGGCAGCGTTGACGTAGTCCAGGGTGGAATCCGCACCGCCGTCAGGGGATCCGGAGCCCTCAGCCACGGCTTGTCTTGC
>JAUVRV010000259.1 GCA_030597435.1 Gemmatimonadales bacterium
CTGACGAAGGGACTCGAACCCTTAACCTGCTGATTACAAATCAGCTGCTCTGCCAATTGAGCTACGTCAGCGAGAGGCCGATTTTTCCGAGACAAGTAGGATAACGGACCCGTCAAGAGTAGTCAACCATCGTAAGTGCGGAAGGGCATGGGCCCCGGTCAGGTCAGTCGCCTCGGACCTTCCAACGGGTGCCCTGGGGGGTGTCTTCCAGCTCGATTCCCTTCTCGGTCAACTCGTCTCTGATCTGATCGGCGCAAGCGTAGTCACCGGCCTCACGCGCGGCCTGGCGCGCGGCAATACGTTCTTCGACCCAGTCTCTTAGCTCCGCCTTCACGTCGACCGATGTTGGCAGTATGTCAAGGACCTCCATCGCTCGATCCAGCGCCGACAGAGCCTCAGCCGCAGCTGCAGCGGTCCAGCCACTCGCGTCGAGTCGTCGATTGGCCGCTCTCACAAACGAGAACACGGCCGCGAGCGCCCTCGGAGCGTTGAGATCCTCATCCATGGCAGCCTCAAACTCGGCCCGGAGTTCGCTGGCCTCGGGCGGTGGGTCCACGGCTTCGCTCGAGGATGCCCCGGAGGCCTCGATCAGGCGCCTCCTGAACTCACCCAGCCGCCCCACACCCTCTCCCGCCGACTCCAGGGCGTCGTCGGTGAAGCTCAATTGCTGACGGTAATGGGTCGAGAAGCACAGCATTCGCACCGCAGCCGCATCCACACCCTCCTCCTTCAGATCCCGTGCGGTCAGTATGTTCCCAAAGCGCTTCGACATCTTGGTCCCACCGATCGTGAGAAACTCCCCATGTAGCCAGCAGCGCACGAATTGCTTGCCGGTGGCCCCTTCCGACTGGGCGATCTCGTTCTCGTGGTGGGGGAAGATCAGATCGATTCCGCCGGCGTGGATGTCGAGGGTCTCCACCCCGTACCGTTCCTTGATATGTGAGAGCGCGATCGCCGAGCACTCCAGATGCCAGCCAGGCCTGCCACGCCCAAAAGGTGCGTCCCAAGCAGCACCCACCGCCTCGTCATCGGGTGAGACCGCCTTCCACAGCGCGAAGTCCCGGGCATCCTCCTTGGCGTACTCGTCGCTCGCGACCCGCGACCCCACCTTGAGTTCACGCTTCTCCACTTGGGAGAGGCGCCCATACGTCTCGAAGCGGTCGACCGCGAAGTAGACGGATCCGTCGTCGCTGCGGTAGGCCAAGCCACGATCCATGAGACTGGCCACCAGCTCGATCATCGAGTCCACATGTTGGGTTGCCCGCGGATAGACGTGCGCCGGCCTGATCCTCAGATACTCACAGTCGTCAAAGAACGCCTGTATAAACGGCGCCGTGTGATCCTGCAGAGACTTGCCAGCTCCGGCAGCGGCAGCGATGGTCCGATCGTCCACATCGGTGAGGTTCATGATGTGGAACACCTCGTTACCCCGGTGCTCGAGGTACCTGCGCAGCAGGTCCTCAAACAAGAACGTGCGGAAGTTCCCGATGTGCGCGTAGTTCCAGACCGTCGGTCCGCACGTGTACATGGTCACCCGGCCGGGCTCGAGTGCCTCGAACGGCTCGGTTTGACGCGTTAGCGTGTTGTGCAAATGGAGGGCCATGATCGGCCGAAAGCTAGAGTCGGCCCAACATGCCGTCAACGAACCCGCGCCTACGGCCTCCCCAACAACGCTGCCGTGACCAGTGGTGTCCCTATCCAGGTGACCACGCCCGCGATTCCCAGACTCGTGAGAGGTACCGCCACATGCCACGGCTGGAGTCGTCCACCATCCAGCGCGCGCAGACCCATCGCCCACAGAGCGACGCACCAGAGAGTGACGAGGTTGAGACGAGAGTTGAGAATCTGGAGCCATAGCGGCGCGGGTGTTTCTCCCCTCCAGAACAACAGCGGGCCCGTAACAAACCGATTCGCGAGATCCACTGCCTGACCCGGAGTCGGGTCAGTTGGAGCCGCCAGGTACGTCAACGTCAGCTCACCAACCTCCTGGACCAACAGAGGTGCGAGGCCCAGCAACGCAATCGACCAGAGACCTTTCCGGCGGTCGTCCGCCAAGGAGAGTATGGGTTCGCTGACGAGTACAACCAGACCAGCAGCCAACAACAGTGTAGGAGACAACAGGAGGCGGTCAGCCAAGATGACACGCGTGAGCCCTGACCGCATGGCCTCGTGGTGCAGATCCAGCGCCACCTGCCCCAGAGGAGCCAACGCTTCGCCCAGTAGCGCCAACTGACGTGGTAGCGACAACGCACCCAGGACGATCGCGATCGTGAACACGGTGAGCGCGAGACTCCAGGGATTGGGATCTGTTGCCGCAGAGCGCGTGGCTCCCGCAGGATCGACCAAGACGGTCACCACCCGTCTCACGGGCTCGACTCCAAACCGCATGAACTCCTCCTTTCGCCGTTGTCCGCGGCGGCCATCAGGATGTCCTCCAAGGCACGGTATCGAGTGCGCGACGCGGCCACGGCAATGCGCAGGGAACGGCAGGTTGTAAGGACCTTCTCTACCGTGAGGCCGTCGGTGAGGGGGACGGCGACCCCATCTCCGGTTCGGACCGCTCCCGAGAATCTCTCCAACAGATGATCGATGCCGGCCAGGCCCGAGCCCGACAGCGACAGCTCCGCCACCCGCTCGTTGACCAACTGTGAGACAGCAACATCGGCCGAGAGCTGCCCATCCCACAGAACCAGTACTCGAGTGGCGATCTTCTCGAGTGCAGCGAGGTCGTGGGACGCAATGATGATGACACGATCGAGTGCCGCCAGCTGACATATCTGGCCTCTCAACCTGCGTGACACCAATGGATCGACACCACTCAAGACCTCATCCAGCGCGAGGACGCTGTTCCCACACACCGCCGCAGCTGCCAGACCGAGGCGTTGCATCATGCCGCGGGAGTACTCTGCGATACGCCGCCCCACGAACGCCTCCAGGTCGGCGAGTTCAACCGCCCACTGGAGCAGTGCGACGCGCTCACCCGGGTGTGCAGCGCGATGGCTGGCCAGGTACTTGAGCCACTCGACCCCGGTCAGCTCATTGGGAGCTATCGGAGGATCCGGTGCGTAGCCCACAATCCTCCGAGCCTGACGGGAGCCGGCGTGGTTACCATCTATGAGCAGTTCGCCGGCTGTAAGCGTCAGTTCGCCGGCAATGAGGCGCAGCAGGGTCGTCTTGCCCGCACCATTGGGCCCTACGAGTCCGACGATCTCTCCACCACTCGCCCGGAACGAACAGGGCTGCAACGCGACCCTCTGGTTCCGGCCAGTACCGAAACGGCGAGACACCCCATCCAACTGTACGATGGTCATACTGCGCCCCCCGGTTTCTGGTTTCGTGACCGCAGTGCCCAGGTTATGGCCCAAGCCGCAGTGGCGACGCCCACCAACAGCCAGCCAAACAGCAAGAACCCGTCACCATGCGTGCCTCTCTCTAACCAGCGCGTGGCCCGCCAACCCAGCGGCAGTGAGTTCCAGGCTAGCACCAGGACTCGCTGCACGATCGGCCAGCGTTCAAATGCGTTCGATACTGCGGAGGGGGGTAGCATTCCGAACCAGGCTGCCATAAAGCCGATCGCCGCCGCGGCCGACGCACCTACGGCCGGTGTGAGCGCTAGTACCAGGGCGGCTAACGTCGCGGCGTACAGCCCGGTTACGGAGATGAGCTCGCCAGCACTGAATCCAGCACCTACCGGTTGACCTAGCACGAGAGCCGCACCCGCGACGAGCGGAAACGTCACGAAAAGAGCTCCCACGAGACGGGCGGAGGGAACGAGCCACCAGGAGGCCGCAACGCGATATCCGGCAGCGAGTGCTGCTCCGGGGGCAAGCAGGCGAGATGCACTGACGGCAACGAGTGAGCCAGCGACAACGAAGACTACCCAAGGCGAGTGTGCGGGACTTCCGGAGCCTCCACGCGTGAGGAACCCCGAAGCGACGACTGCTAGGACGAGGAGTGCGGTCAGTCGTGGGGTGCGATGCCGGATCACCAGCAGTGCACCCAAGACAATCTCCGCCTTGGCGGCAAGAAGTCGCGCGATCATGGCGACTTCGTAGTGGGGAGCGGAGTGCTCCCCACTACGGCCTGACCGGCAGTGTTGGAATTGGTGTTCAACCTCAGTGCAGATAGCAGATAGCACCGCGGATCATGTAGCACCATCCACGAATCGCTACCATCCTCTCGTCGTTCGGCTCGAAATCTTCGTCGCATTCCTCTACGGCCTCTTGGAGACATGTTTTCAGCCTTCCGTCCTCTTCCTGCGCATCGGCCGGTTGCGGGTTTGGCAACAACCCCATCAGACCAGATACCAACGCGATTACCAACAGCCGTCTCATGAGTACCTCCTCCACGCTAGCGTGGTGTTGGGTGCCGACCAGGCGGTCAGTCTGTGACGGCGCGAGCCAAGTCTACGACCAGGTCGTCGGCCGTGTGTCACCAAACCAACGCCAACGGGTACCGTTATTTGCGGGGCTTACGGTTGTTATCGGGTTACGTTTCGACCCTGGGAGCGGGGAGTGCTCCGGGTGACGGGATTCCTAGGGAACAGAAGGTCCGCCGCGACTAGGAGTCGGACGGACCTGTACTATCGTCACTGCCGTTCAGCGTAGGCCTGGAGCGCTACTCCTGCTTCTCAGCATCCTCCGCGGGTGCTTCTTCTGCCGGTATCTCGTCAACGACCTCAGCGTCGTCGACATCTTCATCACCAGACCCGAGTTGCGGGCGGGCACCCTCACCGGGCGCCAGCAATCCCATCTTCTGCTTCAGTTCCAGCAACTGCTGATCCGCACTGCCGTGGTATTCTAGTACCTCGAACTCCTGCTGCAGGAAGTCACCGGATAGATCCTCGTTGAGTTCGGCAGCGGCCAGCGCCTTCCTCTCGGACTCCTCGATCTTCTCGGTCATCCTCTCGAAGTTCTCGAAGGCACTCTTGTCGGACATGGAACTCATGGTCTCCTGGATACGCCCCTGAGCCTCAGCCCGTTTCTGACGCGCGACCAAGATGTTCCGCTTGCGCTTGGCCTCCTCGATCTTGTCGTTAAGCTGCCGCAG
>JAUVRV010000085.1 GCA_030597435.1 Gemmatimonadales bacterium
CATCAGCGCTATCGCTTCGAGTGTTTCGGTCTCGGGGGCAACACAGACCGGAACAGCTTCCATGATGTCCTTGACCGGAATAGCCGCAGGGCTCTTCATGGCTTGTCCCGAGGTGTAGAGTCGCAGTAGCGACCCGTAGGTCACCCAGCCGCACAGATGCCGTTCGTCGTCTTCTACGAGCACTTGGCGAATTCGTTTCCAGTCCATGAGGAGCGCTGCCAGGTCTACTATCTCATCCGCTTTGACCGTGAACAGATCCGTCGTCATGTACTGCTCCACCCGTCGGTGGTGATGTCTCCGGCCACCACCTTCGCCGATCGCAGCCAGATCCCACTCGTGCACCGGCAGGTTCTGTTGCTGGCGGTTGGCAGCGGCCGCGGTCAGGGCTGCCATACGCTCGGCCCGCGTACCGTGTTCTCCCATGTTGGCTAGGGAGTGCGACAGCCACCGGGCACCCGTGAATCCGGTCGTAACCCGCTGTTCGATGATATCCATGAGCCTGGTGATGTCGTCTGAGTCAATAGCAGCTAGCTCGAGTCCTTTCCGTGCCACAGGAAGCAACTCCTCCAGCAGTAGTCGTGGTGCGCTTATGGATGCGTGGTTGAACCACGTGAATCCTGCATGCAGTCCCCTACGCGCGGCAGCAAGCAGATTGGCCCTGGCATCATCGAAGTCCATCAATTGGGTGACGTCTCCGTATTGCTCCGCACCTCCGAGCAGCACACCGATCCAGAGCGCGGCATTGGCAACCTGATCGGGGATGCTCGGGCCCGAGGGAAGAAACCGACATTCTATCCGCAGGTGAGGTTTGCCGTCGGTCAGTCCGTAGCAAGGGCGGACCCAACGATACACCGTGCCATTGTACAGTTGCAGTGCCTGGAGTTCCGGTATCTCACCGCGGCGCAGCGAGTCGAACGGATCGTTGGATATCTCCCTCCCCAACAGAGCCGGTATGCGGGCCACGTCCTCTTGAAAGATCTCCAGAACCGACTCGCGAACCCAGGCCTCGCCAAAGCGCACGCGCGGAGTTACCTCGCGCAGGTGTGGGGTTGTGCGTCCAACATCGAGCACCTGCTGGAACAGGGCTATGCGAGTCTCCGCCCACAACCTCTTGCCGAACAACATCGGTGAGTTGACGGCGGCTGCGAGTACCGGTCCTGCCACGGCCAGTGCCAGATTGTAGAACTTGGCGAACTCTTCGGGTGTTACCTGCATGTGGAACTGGAAGCTGGTGTTACACCCTTCCAGTAGGATGGAATCGTGCTCTACATGCAGCTCGTCCGTCCCCTGTATGTGAAGTCTATATGAACCGCCAGACCGCTGCGTTATCGCATCATTGAGAGCTTGGTATCTCGGTCTGGGAGTCAAGTTGTCCAGCGTCAGGTCCGATTGTTGGAGCGTGGGCAGAATACCGGTGAGTACGACGTCGGCTTTGTGCTTGGCAGCTTCCCTGCGCACCTGTGCGATCAGATCGTTGAGATTCTGTTCCAGCCTCTTGAAGCAATCTCGATCCATGACCAGAGGGAGCAGGTTTATCTCGATGTTGAAACGTGCAAGCTCCGTCGTAAACTCCGGCCTCGAAAGCCCTGCCAGAACTTCAGTTGCCACTGGCGCGGGTCGCCATCCGTTGTCGACGAGAAACAGCTCCTGCTCAGCTCCAATGCGGCGAACGCCCGACTCGAACAACCCGTCATGTACCATGCGTTCGAGAGCGCGGAGGTCGTTCAATAATGCCTTGGTGAACTTCCTGAGTTCAGTTGACTCCAGGTGTGTTACGTCGTGGCTGCTCATGGGGCGCAATGCTCCGTGGGACGGATACTCCTATGATACAGAAGAAGTGGCAGCGGGGGCAGAGGGAGTGGGGCTGGTACTTTTTTTGGGGGGGGAGAGGGAAGTAGAGGAACTCAGGTTCCTCTACCTACCACCACCAGTGTCGTGCACAACGCGTACCTTGCCTTCTTTGGTCTCGATTGTCAGAAAGGCTTCCAGGTTGGCGGCGATGTCAGCTAGCAACGAGCCGGTGAGTTCGACGATTTGCCCCTCGTTCAGTTCATGGTACTTCTGTTGCTCCATGAGTTCTACGAAGCCGCTCACTGCAGCCGCAACATCAGCTTTGGCCGCGGCATGTATACGAAGGTCTGCCAGTGCTTCCGCGTCGATCTCGACCGCTGGAATCGTAACGGCCAGATCCGCAAGTCGGGTACTCAATGTAGCTAGCTCGGCCAGCTTGACCTCGTGAATCACGGTCACTGCGGACTCCAAGGGAATAACAGGGACGGCCGGGATCTCGGGCACGGCCGGTACCTCGACCACGGTCAGCGCGGTCGCATCCGCTACCACCACGTGGTGTTGGTCTTCTTCGGCGGCGTCGTGAATGACGAATCCGGCAACCATTGCGACGGGTGCTATGATGGCGAGCTTGCGCATTGGTCCATATCCCCTTGACTGATGATCGTGTCTGCTGATGCCCACCCTACGAGAACTGAGGCGGGACAGTTTCGGCGATGGAGCCCGGGAGCGCGGCCCGATAGGCGAAGGTGAGACAGGTAGTTTGGGGCTGGACCTCGGGGTGCGGGCGTCTGGATCAAGCTGGTAACCGGGTTAACTTATTCTTATATGGGTTCTTTCACAGAGTTGGCCTAGTTTCAGGTTGGAGCAGTGTTCCCGGAGGAGTCTATGGTTCAGATGAAGCGCCCGGACATGTCCGACGAGGAGTGGGATCGTCTGAAAAAGGCAGCCGTCGGCAAGTCATCGGATCGCACAGATGAGGAAGAAGAAGAGGAAGAGGAAAAGGATCGTCTGGAGAGAGCAAAGATCAGTGTCGAGGAGCACCTCGCTGGTCTTTGGAACGTGTTGGGTCTGGGTGACTGAGGAAAGGGCCCCGGCTCATCCGGGGCCCTCTACCCTACCGGCCACTAGGGGACGCTACGTGTCCCGTCCCCGCGCCACTTCACGTTCAGCCCCTCCATCGAAGTACTCGTAGTTCTTCGCTATGAAAGACTGCCACTCATCCGGCACGTCCTCTTCAGGGAAGATGGCGTTGACCGGGCATTCCGGTTCGCAGGCACCACAGTCGATGCACTCCTCCGGGTGGATGTAGAGTTGGTCCTCGCCCTCATAGATACAGTCTACGGGGCACACATCCACGCATCCTCTATCCATTGTGCCGATACACGGTTCGGCGATTATGTAGGTCATGGTGTCTCCCTCGAGCAGCACAAGACGCAGTGAGTTGGCAATGTTGCTAGGCCGGCCCAAACTGTCAAGTTGCCCCAATCGTTGCCTCTGATGAGCGGTGAGTCCATACTTTGTTGAGAGGAGATTAGAAGGGGAAGAAGGGGAAGCAGGGGAAGCAGGTGCAAAGGTTGGACCGTCAGATTACGGCCCCCACTGCCCCCACTTGTCCCCTCTCCCCCTTCTGCCGTCGAAGACGGCGACCAATCTGGGACCACACTAGGGGCCACGGGCCACACGGGAGAAAGAGCATGCAGATTCACGGCTACGACCCAATCAAGGTTCTGCCGATGCGGGAGGAGTTGACGGAGATCGGTTTCAGCGAGTTGCTGACGCCGGAGAACGTCGACGCCGCACTGTCCAATCAAGGAGGGACCGTCTTCGTGGTTGTAAACTCGGTGTGCGGGTGCGCGGCTGGAGCGGCCAGGCCGGCGGTCAAGCTCGCTTTGTCGGAAGGGCCACGTCCCGACAGACTCGTCACCGTATTTGCCGGGATGGAACGAGACGCGGTCGAGCGTGCGCGCGGCTATTTCGTGGGCTACCAGCCATCTTCTCCACAAATGGCGTTGTTCAAGGATGGCAAGCTCGTTCAGATGCTGGAGCGTCAGGACATAGAGGGGCGCGAAGCCGCCGCGATAGCAGCAGACCTGAACGGCGCTTTTCAGCAGCACTGCAGCCAATAAAGCCTCGAGGAAGCTGTAGATCGGTGATCCTGCTAGATCCGACGGCCAGACCCCTGATTGCGCACCGCGGCGCGTCAGGAACCCATCCGGAGAACACGATGTTGGCGTTTGAGCAGGGGCTGAGCCTGGGGGCGGACGCTATCGAGCTGGACGCCCGGCTGACCGCCGATGGGGTGCCGGTGGTTATCCACGACCGCGATCTAGACCGTACGACGGACGGTTCCGGGCCGGTTGGGAGCTTCACAGCAGAACAGCTGGGTCAGTTCGATGCGGGGTTAGGAGAGCGGATTCCCAGTCTCGATTCGGTGTTGGCCATGTTTCCGGCCACACCGCTCATACTAGAGTTGAAAGAGTCGCAGGTCGCGCGGCCGGTGATGGAACTACTCCGCCGACATGAGGCTGCCAAGAGGGTGCTAGTCGGTTCTTTCGAGCCGGATGCTCTGGCGCCGTTCGATGTGCCGGGATTCTACCGCGCAGCCTCTCGGCGGGAGACGACGGGGTTCTGGTTGGGATCCCGGCTCGGATGGGCACCCAGAGGCCGTTCGTACCAAGCGTTCACGGTTCCAGTACAACACGGCAAGGTGACTGTGGTGGACGAGTCCTTCACGCGTTGGGCATTGCGGAGAGCGAAACCGGTTCATGTTTGGACAGTAGATGCCAAGACGGAAGCTCAACGGTTGCGTACCATGGGAGTCCAAGGCATCATAACCAACTTCCCTGAACGCATGCGGGAGCTGACAGTATCCTGACGCGCCCTGGGAGACGAACCGAGGAGTTGCAAATGAAGCTGAGGCGATTGGCCGTAGGACCGGGGATCGTGCTGTTCGGTGCGTTCTTGGTGGTGGTTGGTTCCGGATCCCAACAGGGTGCGGGGCGGTGTGCGCCCGATAACGCCGGGCTGACGCTGCCCGAAGGGTTTTGTGCCCAGGTCGTAGCGGACGACGTTCCTGCCGCCCGCCACCTCACCGTGGCACCCAACGGTGATGTCTTCGTCGCGACGGGCCCAACCAGACAGGACCGAAGTACTGGTGGTGTCGTAGCGTTGCGGGACACCAACGGCGACGGCGTTGCTGATGTTAGAGTCAATTTCGGTAGTGGAACCGGGGACGACGTCGAGTTTCGTGGCGACTATCTGTACTTCTCGACGCACGGCGCCGTGGTGCGATATCCCTGGACGTCGGGCTCCCTGGAACCGGCGGGGCCGGCCGATACCATAGTCCGGGACCTACCAGCGGTGCGTAGTCACCAGGCCAAGAGCATCGCTTTTGGCCCGGACAATGCGCTCTACGTAAACATCGGGTCGCCCTCCAACTCGTGTCAGGTCCAGGACCGGTCATCGGGTGGTCCCGGCAAGGATCCCTGCGAAGACTTGGATACTCGCGCCGGCATATGGCGGTTCGATGCCGATCAGGTGGGCCAGACGCCGTCCGATGGCGTTCGCTACGCGACCGGACTCCGCAACACGGTAGCGCTCACCGCCCACCCCAACAGTGGCCAGTTGTACGGTGTAGTCCACGGACGCGATCAGCTCTCGGCAAACTGGTCACAGTACTTCACCGACGAGCAGAGTGCCGAGAAACCGTCCGAGGAGTTTGTGATGATCGAGCAGGGTGATGACTTTGGATGGCCCTACTGCTATCACGATCCCGAGCTGGGTCACAAGGTCCTGGCGCCGGAATACGGAGGGGATGGGTCAGAGGTGGGGCGATGCAGCGCCGTGAAAGAGCCGCTCATGGGGTTTCCCGCGCACTGGGCTCCCAATGGCGTCCTGTTCTATACGGGAGACCAGTATCCGGCCAAGTACCGCGATGGTGCCTTCATCGCCTTTCACGGCTCCTGGAACCGGTCTCCCCTGCCACAAGGTGGTTACAATGTGGTTTTTGCTCCCTTCGACGGTGCCGATCCTGAGGGGAGTTGGGAGGTTTTCGCGGACGGTTTCGCTGGAGCCAACGTTGGCCCACGTGAGGCGGCGCATCGACCCGTTGGCGTGGCACAGGGTCCCGATGGATCGCTCTATGTCAGTGACGACAGGGGCGGTCGCAGCTTCAGAATCATGTATACCGGAAACTAGGAGCGACCTACGGAACTGGCAGACGGGCTACTCATCGCCGCCGCCGCCGCCGCCGTGCTGGCGCTAGTGCTCTTGCTTCGTTCGAGTGCCTCTCGGCAGTTGCCTACAGATGAACACGAGGAAGTACCCGAGCCGGTTCCATCGCTTGCGCGGCCATCGTGGATCGAGGGCGAGGACGCACCGCGGGAACTGATGGCGGCGTGGGTTCAGTTTCTCAAAGGTGACATATCCGAGGCTGTAAA
Source organism: Gemmatimonadales bacterium (assembly GCA_030597435.1). Lineage (GTDB taxonomy): Bacteria > Gemmatimonadota > Gemmatimonadetes > Gemmatimonadales > GWC2-71-9. The sequence continues at coordinate 6,231 of JAUVRV010000085.1, forward strand.
CGCCCTGCACAACAGATTGAACGTCATCGCAGCAAACTCGGCAATCGACGGACCCAACCTGACCGGTGAGCAACGAGGCAAACTGGAACAGATCAGGGTGGAAGTCGGCAGGGCCACACGAATAACGTCCGGGCTGCTGCACCGAGTCAGCTCGGCTGCCCCTGACACCATACCGGCAGTTGTGCACCAGTATGACGGCTCGGACCTGGGTTCGGCCAGCATCCTCCTCGTTGAGGACGACGATCCCAACCGGGTAGTGATAATGAAGCTCCTCGAGCGATTGGGGCTGAGCGTCACGGGCGTTACCAATGGACTCCAGGCCTACGACGTTCTCGAGGATGGTGAGGTCGACTGTGTCATTTCAGATCTGCGTCTGCCATTCGTCGGCGGGCAGACCCTGTTCGAGCAAGTGGAACAGAACATGCCGCACATGGCGAGCAGGTTCGTGTTTGTGACCGGTGACTACACCCACCCCGAGTCGCGCGAGTTCCTGGATCAGACAGGTCAGCCCGTCATCGGCAAGCCGTACGAGGTTGAGGCGCTGCTGGGCGCCGTGGCCACGATACTGCGTAAGAGGCCGGGTCGGGGTAACTGAGTGAAATCTGAGATGGCTCCAAGGAGCCCCGACTCCTTGTGGAGTCATCGGGAATAGAACAACATTAAAGTTTGCAGTCTTCTACAGTCCTGAGGCCGTGGTGCCAATCGACGGGTTGTGTACCCGCGGCACAGGACCGGCAGTCTCTATATGTGTAGGTGATGACATGGAACCCAGTATAGAACCGGTTCAGACCGGGCATGAGGAAGTCGGCAACTCGAAGGTGGTCGAGTTGCCGCAGGAGCGCCCACGAGGTGACAAGCAGGAGAAGAAAGATGGGCGGCAGCACTCGACCCCCTCGCACCCTGGGCCGATCCCTACGCTGAACGGAGACGGGGCCTTCGATTTGGAAGGGCCGGAGTATTACCTGAACCGAGAGCTGACATGGCTCAACTTCAACTTCCGTGTGTTGCATGAGGCCGAGGATCCACGTACTCCTCTACTAGAACGGGTCAAGTTCTTGGCGATCGTCGGGTCGAACATCGACGAGTTCTTCATGAAGAGGATTGGCGGGCTCAAACAGCAGGTTGGAGCTGGCGTTCAGAAAATTACCGCGGATGGACGCACGCCTGAGGAGCAAATCGACGCGTGTTACGCCTTGGTCGGGCAACTGGAGACCCGTCAGCGCAAGGTCCTTCGCACCGTCCTGAAGCAGCTGAAGGAGCACGCCATCGTCGTGACAACCTTCCATGCAGTGGGCAAGCGAGATCAGAAGTACCTGTGTAATTATTACTTTGAGAACATTTTCCCACTCGTCACACCGCAGGCCACCGATCCGGCCCATCCGTTCCCGTTTGTCTCCAACCTCTCGTTGGACCTCTTGGTAGGTCTACGGCACCCGAAAGAGACGGTCTCGCTACTAGCACGCGTCAAGGTGCCGGTGGGTGCGGGAGTTTCCCGGTTCATCAAGTTGAGAGACAAGGACACTTTTGTCACGCTCGAGAGCGTAATGGCCGGCAACCTGGATCTGCTATTCCCCGGTATGGAGATCGACAGTTGCGAGGAGTTCCGCGTTACGCGTAATGCCAATACAATGCTAGATGAAGAGACTGCGGACGATCTGCTGGCGCTGATCGCTGACGGACTCCGTGAACGCAAGTTTGCGCCTGTCGTACGCCTCGAGGTGGATGAGGGTATCTCACCGTTGCACCGCGGCAGGTTGGCCTCCGAACTCGGGCTTGACGAACAGCAGGACGTCTTCGAAGTGAAGGGCATGCTCGGTCCGAGCGATCTCATGGAGCTGACATCTATAAAGAACACTGAGCTTCACGATTCACCGCACCATCCAGTGAACCACCCCGTCTTCGAAGGAACCGACAGCATCTTCCATCTGATCCGCGATCATGGCCCGATCATGGTGCATCATCCGTATGACTCGTTTACTACTTCAGTAGAACGTTTTCTGCGTGAAGCGAGCGTAGATCCCAAGGTACGGGCAGTCAAAGTGGTGTTGTACCGCACGTCTGCAGAGTCAAAGGCGGTCAACTATCTCATGGACGCTGCACGTAACGGCAAGCAGGTTGCGGTCGTGGTAGAGTTGAAAGCCCGCTTTGACGAAGCGGCCAACATAAGGTGGGCCAATCGGCTGGAGGAAGTGGGGGTCCATGTAACGTATGGTGTTGTTGGACTCAAGACCCACTGCAAAGCGATCCTCGTGGTACGGCAGGACTACGACGGCTTGAGGCGATATGTTCATGTCGGCACTGGCAACTACCATTCCGAGACCGCGAGACTCTATTCCGATCTGGGAATGTTCACGTGTGACATGAACATCGCTCAAGACCTCACGGAGTTGTTCAATTATCTGACTACTGGCTACAAACCGAAACGGAGCTACCAGAAGCTTCTGCCCGCACCGAAGGTGCTGAAACAGGCGTTGCTCTCCAAGATC
>JAUVRV010000335.1 GCA_030597435.1 Gemmatimonadales bacterium
AGCTCTAGAGATCGGCACGGCGGTCGTCGTCGAGGTCGACCGTGGCCGTGACCTTGGCCATATAACCGCCATCGGTGAGGCGGCGGCTCGCAAGTGCGGCGTAGGGTGTAACGGGTGCGATTTGGCAAAGCCCAACGAGGCGCGCGGTAACGTCTTGCGTCCCGCCAGCCCCGAAGACACACACTTGATTGAGGAGCTTCGCAAAGCCGAAGAGGACGTGCGGCGAACCGTAATAGAGCGGGTCCAGGCTCACGACCTCCTGATGAAAGTCTCCGACGCCGAGTGGCAGTGGGATCGCAAGAAACTCACGGTCTACTTCACAGCGGAGAAGCGGGTCGACTTCCGCGCGCTGGTACGCGACCTGGCAGGCCTTTTCCGTACGCGAATCGAACTACGCCAGATCGGAGCGCGTGACGAGGCGAAGCGTCTGGACGGGATTGGCAGGTGCGGCAGGCAGTACTGTTGTTCGTCCTGGCTTCCCGAGTTGAAGCCGGTAAGCCTCTCATTAGCCAAAGACCAACGTCTCTCGCTCAACCCTTCGCAAATATCAGGCGGCTGCGGTCGGTTGCTGTGCTGTTTGCGCTACGAGCACGACTTCTACGTAAGCAGCAGGAAACGCTTCCCCAAGGAGGGGCGTACGATCCACACGACGGCAGGGGCCGAGACAGTAATGGCGGTCGACATCTTCCGTGAGCGACTGCTGCTGCGCGGTGAAGACGGCGCGACACGCACTGTGACTCTCGCCGAACTCAAGCACGACGTTGCCGCGGCCGAGGCATCCACGGACAAGCCGCCCCCGCCACCGCCGCCTTCAGCCCTGGTAGCCTTCGATGAGGCTCACTCGAAGATCACAGCCGAGAATGCAGCAGAGGCGGTTACACCGCGAAAGCGCAAGCGCCGCAGCCGCCGTGGAAGGCGACGGGGACACGGTGGGTCCGATCGTGGCGACAGAAGTGATGATGGCTCAGAGGGCAGATCGGGGAACGACGGTGGCAAATAAGTTCTACATCACGACGGCTATCGACTACTCCAACGGTGAGCCACACCTGGGCCATGCGTTCGAGAAGATCGGTGCTGACTGTATCGCACGGTATCACAGACTGAGAGGTCAGGAGGTCCACTTCGTCATCGGAATGGACGAACACGGGCAGAAGGTCGCCCAAGCCGCGGCCGACGAGGGTGTCGATCCGCAGACGTGGGTAGACGCCGTTGCTGCGAAGTTCGAGACCGCCTGGGACGAACTCGACATAAGTCACACCGACTTCATGCGCACGACACAAGCACGTCACAAGCGCACCGTCGCAGAGCTGTGGCGACGCATTCAAAAGGCCGGGTACGTAGAAGAGGGAATCTACAGCGGCTTCTATTGCGTCGGTTGCGAGGCGTTCAAATTGGAAAGGGAATTGGCAGACGGCAAGTGCTCGTTGCATCCCACCCGTAAGATCAAGTGGGTGGAGGAGCCAAACCTATTCTTCAGAGCGGGGGCGTTCAAGGATTATCTCCTTGATCTCTATGAGACCGGCGCCAATAGCGCCACACCTTTCGTGCGGCCGAAGGCCAAGCTCAACGAGATCAGAAACGTGGTCGCGCAGTGGGACGAGACCTACGCCATGTCAGCCAGTCGAGCCAGCGTCCGCTGGGGAATACCTTGGCCGGGCGACGAGGCACATACCGTCTACGTCTGGTTCGAAGCGCTCATCAACTATCTGTCGGCCACCGGCTTTCCCGACGAAGGCTATGACAAAATGTGGCCGGCCGACCTGCACGTAATCGGGCCTGACATTCTCCGGTTCCACGCCGCATTCTGGCCGGCGATGCTAAAGGCGGCCGACCTGGCGGTACCCGGCGGCGTGTGGTGTCATGGCTGGGTCAAGATATCCGAGGCACGTTTCTCCAAGACCGCCGGGGTCACGCTCACGCTTCGCGAGGCGATCGATCGGCACGGGCCAGACCCGTTACGCTACTTCCTGTTGCGCGAAGTGCCCTGGGACGCCGACGGCAACTTCACGTGGGAGCGATTTGACACGCGCTACACCTCGGAGTTGGCCGACGGATACGGCAACCTCGCCAGTCGGATCCTGGCGATGATCCAACGCTATCTCGGCGGTACCGTTCCACGATCGGAGACCAGAACCGAACTCGATGTGGCCGGAGACCACGCAATCGCCGAGTACGAGTCTACCATGGACGCTCACCTGATCCACGAGGGCGGCAACGCAGCCTGGAACCTCGTGGCTCGGGCAAACCGGTTCGTCGAGGAATCGGCTCCCTGGACTTTGGTCAAGGAGGAGAAAACCGAGGAGCTGGAGACTATCTTGGCTGCCCTGGCTCGCACACTCGCCCGGATAACCCTGATGGCTGCTCCGTTCATGCCGACAAAAACCGATATCGTGTGGCAGGCCCTCGGATTAGACGGTAAGGTGACCCAGGCCACGTGGAGTGACCTCCAAACCCCCACGGTGTCGGGCAGGACCGTGAGCAAACTTGCGCCACTGTTTCCCAAGGCCTGACTCCAGCAGCGTAACTCGTTGAAACACAGGCGGTTAGATTCGTCGAATTCAACCCCTGGTTCGGCTTGACACGGTCCGAACCAGGGGTCTATTTTTCGCCGACTCTTATCCCGAGCGAGCAGTCGGGAAGGGGCCCTAAGAGTGCCGTTCCATGCGGCCGATATCCTTTGTGAGGCGGGTCACTGAGGCCTTCCGCTCCAGGGGCATAGGTTCACATGGCTTTGTTAGTACCGCCTGTTTGACTGGTGGGCGGGAAAGGGATCCCTGCAGATGACGCGTCGACGTTGGACAATCGTGATTGTGCCACCCGGAGCTGAGCAATCCAGGTCCGTCGGCATATCACTGCTCGCAATCAGAATGCTGATTGGCGCAGCCGTTGTTGTAGTACTGGGCGCAATGGGCTTGGGCTATGCAGCTGTTTCCAAGGCAGTTGCTCTCACCAAGCTGGACCGACTCGAGAAGCGCAACGAGTATCTCACCGCAGGGTTGGCCCGATCGGAACACATCATGGACTCGATCGGTGCGACAATTGACTCCATCACTTCTCGGGACTCACTGATCAGAGTCTATGCTGGGTTGGACCTCATCGACGCCGATGTACAACAGGTGGGTATCGGTGGACCGGCCGGTGATTGGACCGAGCGCGAGCAGATTCTGTCTGAGGGCCCGGAAGGCCGCGACGCAATGGCCATGCTCGACAATCTAGATGGATTGATGCGGCGGGCCGTGATGCTGTCGAACTCATTTGATGCAGCTGCAGAGAGTGTCGAGGTGCATGTAGACATGCTCCTCAGAACGCCATCGATACTGCCGGCCAAGGGGTGGAAAACTAGCGGTTGGTCTGTACTGCGCATGCACCCGATCTTCCACGAAGAGCTGCCGCACGAGGGAATCGACATTGCCGCTCCTATGGGAACACCAATACTGGCCGCCGCCGACGGAGTCGTGACTCACGTGTACACCAATGGTGGTTACGGCAAGATGGTGACCATCAACCATGGCCGCGGCCTGGTGACCAGATACGCCCACTGTTCGAAGTTCCACGTCGAGAAGGGCCAGAGAGTGAAGCGTGGTGATATAATCGCAGAGATTGGCAAAACGGGTATTGCTACGGCTCCGCACCTCCACTATGAAGTCTTGGAGTACGGCAAGGCAGTGAACCCGACCAAGTACATTCTGCCTGGTGCCATTGTCAACTGATTGCCCGGTACTTGTTGCACCTGAATCACTACGCCCCGGGGGTTGCCACCCGGGGTTTTTCTATGGATTGAGAAGGGGAAGAAGGGGACGAAGGGGAAGGAGATGAAGAAGAAGATGGAGATACGGACAACTAGCAGATCAGTACGACTAACGGCCTTAGGGGTGTTGCTGGCGGGCTCCATGGGTTGTCTTGACGGCGAAACTCACCTCGAGGTGTATGCGTTTTCTCACCATGAAGAACCGCTCGTCGGGGTGGAGATCATGGCCCTGCCGTTCGATCCCGATCGGATACTCGATTCGCTCGCGCAGGTAAGCGCGGCCGCTAAGCCATTATTCCCAGAACTCGAGGCCGAGATGGCTGCCTATGTGCGGCC
>JAUVRV010000043.1 GCA_030597435.1 Gemmatimonadales bacterium
CGGCCCTGGTGCCCACCGGCTTCAAAGCGCGAGTACCTCGGGGATACGAGGCGCAAGTGAGGATCCGTTCGTCCATGGCCTTCAAACGCGGTCTCAGCCTGCCCAACGCACCCGGCACGATCGACTCCGATTATCCCGACGAATGGTTGATCATGATACGCAACCATTCCGATCGATCGGTCATGATCGAACACGGCGAGCGAATAGCGCAGGTGATCCTGAATCGGTTCGCGGCACTGGATTGGCAGATCGGGGAAGTTGGCATGTTCACAGACAGGCAAGGCGGATTCGGCAGTACCGGTGAGCTGTGACGAGGTTGTTGGCTATCAGCCGTCGGCCCAAACTCAGACCCCGCCGACATCCGATAGCTGACAGTTTCGAAGACCGATGCTAACTTGACTCAACTTCACCGGAGACGGTCACTCCGTGCCAACCGCCATACTCGTTCTCCTCATTGTAACCGTAGTTCTCTCGATCGTGCTTCTGGGCATGCAGCTCAAGGCCCGCAGTAACGCAGATCTAACACTGCTGCAACAACAGCTAATCGAACTCCGAGCCCGCCTCGACTCCGTCGTCGAGTCGCAACAGCAGGTGCCGCGTGTCTTGGCGGAAGGGAGTGCCGAACAGGTACGATCGCTGAGTGAAGTGCGAGAACAGTTGGTCCGGTTGTCAGATGCTACTTCGCGTCTTGAGACCATGGGAAAGGCCGTCGCCGAGGTTCAAGAGTTGCTCCGAGTGCCCCGTTTACGCGGCACTCTGGGCGAGATTTGGCTCGGTGAATTACTGCGTCAGGTCTTCCCGGCGGCACTTTACCAAATGCAATACAGCTTCAAGTCAGGAGACCGCGTTGACGCCATTATCAAGGTGGGCGACCGATTGGTGCCGATCGACTCGAAGTTTCCACTGGAAGCATGCCAGCGAATGCTCAAGGCAGATGGGGACGATGCCATCCGAGAGCGCAAGGCTTTCAACCGCAGCCTCAAAGACCGGATCGATGAGATAGCTGACAAGTACATCCGGCCTGACGAAGGGACCTACAACTTCGCGCTCATGTACGTGCCAGCGGAGAACGTGTACTACGAGGCCGTCATCCGCGGAGAGGATGGGCATGGCGGGTCCGACGTCGTTTCCTACGCGCTGGATCGCAAGGTAATCCCGGTATCGCCCAATACGTTCTATGCCTATCTGGTTGCGATTCTGCACGGTCTAAAGGGTATGGAAGTGGAGGAACGGGCCCGCGAGATCCTCGACTCCTTGGCGGGATTGCAGCAGCAGTTCACCCATTTCGAACGCGCTTATGAACTCGTGGGCAGGCACCTGGCCAACTCCCTCAAACAGTACGACGAGACCGAAAGACACCTGGAGCTGATCCAGCGCAAGTTCAATCGCATTGGCTCCCTGAGCGGCGAGGCCGAAACCGACAGTTGAGCGAATCTCCTTTCCCTCCTCAATCTCTTGCGTTGACGCCAGGGTCGGGAACCGGGAGTCCGGGAATGCGAGAAGAGGAGGGGTCCGCGAGGTCCCTCCCTTTTCTGCGATTGGGCAGTTCCATGTGTGCAAGTCTCACGCATTGAATCGTCCTATCAGATAGCGATCATGTTGAATCTAGATTGGAGGAGATCACATGTGGTACAGACATGTTGCGTTGGTGCTCACTCTTGCGATTCCATCTGGCAGCCTCTTGGCACAGATAGGTAGTGACGAGACGAAGCAGCAATCAACGGCGGAAGACCGACGAGAAGTGTCCATCACGATCTACAACCAGAACTTCGGATTGGTGCGAGAAGTACGCGATCTGTCACTGGGCATCGGGCGCGTTGCATTGGAGTTCCGCGATGTAGCGGCATTGATCGAACCTGAGACCGTGCACATCAAGGCGCTGGGGCAGCCGGGCGCGCTGCGCGTTCTGGAACAGAATTACCGGTACGACCTGCTCAATCCCCAGAAGTTGTTGGAGAAATACGTTGGCAGGACAATCAAGGTGTACCGCTATAACTCCGCCACCGGTCGCGACGAAGAGTACGAGGCGGAGGTGCTAGCGGTTAACCAGGGGACGATCCTGAGGATCGGTGACGAGATCACCTACAACTTCCCGGGCCGGTTCGCCTTTCCGGAAATACCCGAAAACCTCATCGCCAAGCCAACACTCGTCTGGTTGCTCGAAAGCGAGCGGACGCGACACCAGCTGGAGGTGTCGTACCTGTCACGCAACCTGAACTGGAAGGCCGACTATGTGTTGGTCGTGAACGAAGACGACTCGGCGGGGGACCTGACCGGTTGGGTGACGCTGACGAACCAGAGTGGAACTTCATACGAGAACGCCAGACTCAAGCTCGTCGCGGGCGACGTACAGCGAGTGGGTGATGGCAGGGTCGGGCGCCGAGTGATGCGCGCTGTGGCGGAGGATGCTGCACAGTTCAGCGAGGAAGGGTTCTTCGAGTATCACCTCTACACGCTGCAACGTCCCACCACGCTGCTCCAGAACGAGCAGAAACAGGTGACCTTGCTGGAGGCTGACGCGGTCGGGATCCACAAGCGACTGATCTTCTACGGAGCGGCACAATACTACCGTGGCTCTTATGGACAGATCGCGTCGAACCAGAAGGTCGGTGTGTATTTGGATCTAGAGAACAGTGAAGCAAACAACCTGGGCATGCCGTTACCGAAGGGTATCGTGCGGGTCTACAAGGCCGATCGGTCGGGTGCACAGCAGGTCGTCGGTGAGGATCGCATCGACCATACGCCGAGGGATGAGCGGATTCGCATCAAGATGGGAGAGGCCTTTGACGTGGTCGGTGACCGCCGTCAAATGGACTATCAGGTACTCAGTCGCTGCATCTCCGAGAGTGAATGGGAAATTAGCATTCGCAATCACAAGGACGAGAGTGCCGAGGTCGAAATAGTCGAACCGGTAGGTGGCGACTGGGAGATCATCAGTTCTAGCCACACACCGATGAAACTCGACGCCCGCACGCTGAAGTTCGTCGTCGATGTTCCTGCCAGAGGCGAGGTGAAGGTCACGTATCGCTTGCGTGTAAGGTGGTGCTAACGGTCCGAGACGGACGGTATCGGGGAGTCTCGATCCCCGATATCGCTGTCCGGTCACTCGTCAGCGAATATTTTCGCGCCGTCGAACCGTCCGGTCTCAATGAATACCGTCGATGTTGCGTGTCCGGCCGAAATGCTGCCCGCCATGTACACGCCCGCCACATTCGTCTCCAGCGTCTCGTGGTCGATGTCTGGCAGGCCGGTTTTGGGATCGGTATCGATCCCGATTTTCTTGAACAGGTCGAAATCGGGATGAAAACCGATCAATGCGTACACGCGGTCGGCCGGTAACCGCTCGGTCTCGCCGTCGGACCGGCGTATCGTCACTTGCTGTGGTTCGATTGCCGTCACCACGGCTCCGAGTCTAGCGCTGATTCCACCAGCGGCGATCCGGTTCTCAATGTCCGGTTTGCTCCAGTACTTCACGCTGCCCGAAAAATCGTGATCGCGGCTCACGAGTGTGGTTCGCGCGCCGGCCCGGAACAGTAGCAACGCTGTCTCAACGGCCGAGTTCTTTCCGCCGACCACAACGACGTCCAAGCCGGTGCTCGCGTGTGCCTCATCGAAGTAGTGGTGTACGTGAGGCAGGTCTTCGCCGGGAACGCCGAGGGAATTGGGATTGTCGTAGTAGCCCGTCGCCAGAATCAACCGGCGCGTCAGTAGCTCTCTGGTCGAGCGACCTGGTGATGGCGACGGCGAAGGTGGCTCGGAGTTGTGTCGGCGCGCCACGTCGTGCTCCAACTGACACAACAAGCCGTCGTCGGATGGCTGAGCCGTGATCAGTCTGGTGTAAGTGGCCACCCGGATCTGTTCCGACCGGACGACGCCGCGTTAATACATGAGCGCTTCTTCTCTGGTGGGTTTCTCCGCGGCACAGGTGAACGGGTGCCCACCGATCTCCAATAACTCGGGTGTCGTGAAGAAGCTCATACCGGTGGGGTAGTGCAGGATCGAATTGACTGCTGCACCGGCATCTATGACGAGTGGATCCAATCCACGACGCTTGGCGGAGATTGCGCAAGCCAGACCTATCGGTCCGGCTCCTACAATCAAGGTGTTTTCTCTATCCATATCCATGATTATGTGTCCGGTTCAGTTCGGAGTGTTCCGAAGAATAGCCAACTACGGAGTCAATGTGCAGCAGACAGAGTCTGGGATTGCAGCTCCCCTAGCGCGGTTGGTAGATCCCAGCCATCTTGTTGGCTCACTCAAGGGAGGTGACATGCCCGACGAAGAAATTGTGGTAGGTAGTTTTCCCAAGAACAACCGCGAGGAAGTGAGGGTATCCCTTTCTAAGTTCAAGGGTTACGATCTTCTAGGTGTTCGGCAGTGGTTTCGCAACGAGGCCGATGAACCACGGCCATCCAAGAGTGGAATCACAATCCGAGTCGACCTGCTCCCGGAGCTGCTCGAGCTGATCGAGAAAGCCAAGGAGATCGCGTTGGAGAAGGGAATCCTCGAACTCGAGGAAGAATAGGAAGATCAGGTAACTGGTGGAGGGCTCATGGGCCCCCACCAGGTTTCACCTACCGGCGCTTTCAGGCCTACCTGTGCCTGATCGAAATCGACCCATCCCCCGTTTCCGCAACCAACAAAGGACCGCCCCCGTTCAACGTGCCGGTTGCGCCGCGACGCATGATCCGACCCTCTAGTTTGAAGCCGGAAGCGAGGTAGACGTCTTCTCCGCGCAGCTAGACGTTGGCACGCAGTGACGGATCGGCGTAGATGGTTATGTCCCCATCACCGGTCCTGAGATGGACCTCTGCCTGGTTCACGAGATGCAGTTGGATGTCCCCGTCGCTGGTAGAGATCCTGGCCGAGCCTGCCGTCACGGTCACCTCTATATCACCGTCGGAGGTTTCGAGTGCAACTCGCTCGGCTTCGAGCATTTCACCTACTACGTCTCCGTCACTCGTCTCGATCGTGATCTCGGGCCCGCGCAGTGTGCCGAAATAGATGTCCCCGTCGGAGGTGCGCAGTTCCACTCTACCATCGAGACTGCCGATGTCGATGTCTCCGTCGCTGGTGGAGATGTCGGCGTTGAAACCCCGTGGTATCGTGAGTTCGACCTTGACACCGACGCCACGGTTGTGACGCCATTCGGCGCTGCTGATCCGGGGGCTGTGGGCCCTCACGGATACGTCGTCTCCGCCACCACGCACATCGAATTCCATGCGATCGAAGACCTCCCGTCCCCAACCCATGTCTCGGGCCGAGACGTAGACTCTGACCGACGCCCGCGAATCCGAACCGGCTCTGACCTCGACGTCACCGTCAGGTACGTCAACCGAAAGAGTACCACCAGATTGAACGTCGAACGTCTGATCCAGCATCAGTTCCTGGGTTCGCTGGTTCCCCTGGTCGGGACCGTGGCTATAGTGACTGAGTCGACTCAATAGGTGTAGCGGCAGGTCGATGTTCGGGGCCACCCATACAGCTGTCATGGTGCATAGGCCGAGTATCGTCCAACGGTGTACCGAGTCCATCGTATCCTCCGGCGCGGTATGGTTTGTTTGCCCGTTAGATACGACCTTCCGGTAGAACGTTGTGGCGCTGCCGGTCGGCTCAGGTCCTAGAACCCGTAAGCCAGGCCCACCGTCAGCGGGAAGATCCACGCGTTGCTCGTGGGTATCGCGCCCGAAGTCTCGGAGAATGCCATGTCCGCCTGTGCATTCAAGTAGATGGTGAGGCTCCGGGAGACTGCGTAGCCTGCCTTTGCACCGATGTTGGATCCGAAATAGGTCTTGTTGTCAAATGGGGTCGTTTCCCGGTCGAAATCGAACAACATGACCCCGGCACCGACGTTCAGAATGAACGAAAACGGGTTGGCCCTATCGACCAGATCCCTCCCGACCTTGCCGATGAGGTGGACGACCGTGGTCTTGACTCCGTCGTCTGCCGCTGGCTGGGAGGAGTAGTCGGCGTCAAACATGACCCACACGCCACCTGTGGGATTGTACCGATACCCCACACCGAACGTTGGTCCCGGCTTGGCTACGTCGGCAAAGTCAAATCCCGGCACGGCAACCCCACCACGTACCTCAACCGCATTATGTGTTGTCTGCGCGGCTGCTGCTGAGGCGGCAAGCACGGTCAACATCAGTGCGGCTAATCCGATTCTATTGGGTCTCATTGTCACTACTCCTGGTCAAGTTGTTCCGTCCTACCCACAGTGATGCGGTTGGGTTCCTCCGCACGATTTCAATATCGTACGGTGGGTCTGCGAGGCAGGTGTGTGGGGAGGAGAGTAGAAGGGGAGGGAGGGGAGGGAGGGGAAGAAGAAGCAGGCGGCCGCTTGCGCGGCCGCCCACGACTCATCACTCCCAAACCTATAATACGACTGCGGTCCTCCGAATAAGAACGCGACCGGCTGGAACAGACCCTCCCACGCGTCGAACACCTCTTCAACCATCTCCACTAGATCGGTCAAGGCGTTGATCTCGTCCTGGTCGAGCGCCTCTCCATCCGCGCCAACGACGGTGATCGTGGTGTTGGTGAACGTTATGGTCGCGAACAGCTGTCCATTGGCGGTCACCTGCAGAGTGCCGCCATCGTTCTCCACGCTGCCGCTGACGGTCACTGTGTGGCCCCGATCTGTGAATGACACAAAGACCGATACGGTTTCGCCACCCTGACCATCAGTCTCTAGCGAGAGGTCCGCGGTAATCGAGAAGTCACCGACAGATATCTCGTAATCGAGAGTCAACGTGAGGCTGGCAAACGTCGAGACGATGCTCGCCACGAGCGAAAAGTCGACTTGGGTCTCACCGTCGGTGATGAACCCGGCAATCGTGAACGTCGGCGCAGTGATGACTCCGGTGGTGGTGACAGTGTAGTTCAGGTATGTGACGCCGCCGGACACCACTTCTAGTCGAACTGAGGCCTGCGTCTCATTGCTCAGGTCGGTCAGGTCGACGTAACCGATCTCGTTTAGCGGTTCGGCTATTTCGCCCGTAACCGGGTTCACAGCGTAGAGAATGAAGCGAACACCCGTCGCCGGAGCGTTTGTCCGGCTCGGATCGACGTCGTAGTATTCGCCGTTGTAGGTGTAGGTCTGGCCGCGGTACTCATCGGGGATGAGAATCGCCGCAGGGGCCGCGATTGCGTTGGCAATCTGGTCCGCCGCGATCTTCGCCTGATCGGTCATCGTCAGCGACTGGGCGGCAGCCCTGATCAGGCTGGCCGAGGCCGCGGGGACCCCGCCGCCAACCACGAACTTGTCGCCCAGGGCCGAAAAGGCCAGGAACGCCGGCGTCGAGTACGCCGCATCGATCGTTGCGATCTTCGATGACGTCTCTGCCGCGTCGAAGTTGCCTTCGAAGTTCGGGCCGGATGAGTCGGAACAGGCCGAAAGAGCCAAGGCTGCTGCCAGGGACAAGGCCTGTAAGTGTCTGAAACGTAACGACATAGAGCTACCTCCACGAGTAATGCTGACCTTTGAGCCCAGCCTCGATCATTCGGGGACTCAGTTGACGGGGCCAAACTACACGATCGTGCGGCAAAAGGCTGTGACGGCCGGCACGAGCTACGGGTGAGCCCGGCACGTCGCTCCACCGGCCGTGAGGTTCGCAGTACATTGCACGATGCTTCAGGCCAAGATCCTTCTCAAAATCCTGATCGTGGTAGCCCTGGTAGAGCTGGCGATCACGATCGGCCTCAATGCCGTTGGGCGCACAACCGGCGTGGCAGCGGCGTTGATCGACTCGCTGGTACTTGCACTGGCGTGTGCCCCCTTGCTGTACTTCTTCGTCGTGCGAAGGCTGGCCAGGAAATCAACGCGGCAGGAACTGAAGCTGGAGCGTGACCTGCTGATGTTCGAGCTGGGTATTGAGCGTTCGGGTGATGTTGTGTTCCTCACCGATGTCGACGGGAAGATCATCTATGTGAATCCGTCTTTCGAGCGTACGTACGGGTTCACGAGAGCAGAGAGCCTGGGCCAGACACCACGGATCCTCAAGTCAGGCGTCCTGCCACCGGAAGCCTACGAACACTTCTGGAACACCCTGTTGGCCAAGCAGGTCTTTTCGGGAGAGATCGTCAACAAGACCAAAGACGGCGGGCTGGTGACAGTCGAGGCGTCAGCCAACCCCGTGTTGGACGAAGACGGTGCGATAATCGGGTTCTTGGCGATTCAGCGTGACGTGACAGACAAACAGGAAACACGGCGAGCGCTGATGGCGAGCGAGAAACGCTTCCGTACCCTCATGGAGAAGATCCCCGACGGCCTGGGTGTGCTGTCACAACAAGGACGTATTCTCTACGCCAATCCCGCGGTGTCGTCCATGCTCGGCTATCCTGTGGCAGACCTGCAGGGCAAGCAAGTGTCCGAGTTCCAGCATCCAGACGATCGCGAGCGCGCCAAGCAGCGAGCGCAGGAGCTCTACCGCGACTCGGCGGAGTATCCCTCCGAGTATAGACTGGTACATCGAGATGGCACACCGATTCCCGTTGAGATGTCTTCTCGCATCATCGAGTACGATGGTGAGCCGGCCCTCCTGGCCACGATGCGCGATCTGACCGAACGCAGACAGCTGGAAGATCAGCTGCGACAATCACAGAAGATGGAAGCGGTTGGCCAGTTGGCGGGAGGCATCGCCCACGACTTCAACAACCTGCTAACTGTAATCCAAACCAGCTCCGAGTTGATCGCCGACAGCCTGCCGGCGCGCGTCCCTGAGTTGGTGACGGACGTCGAAGAAGTACGGGCGGCGGTGAAGCGCGGCAAGAGTCTCATTGAACAGCTGTTGGCGTTTAGTCGCAGGGGGGAGCTGCGTTTCGAGTCAGTTGACGTGGGGCGACTTGCTCGGGCTTTCAAACCGACTCTGCAACGCTTGCTGCCCGAGGATGTCGACATTCGGATCGATGTATCTGACGAACCGTGCACTACCTACGGCAACCCGGGTTCGCTTGAGCAAATCCTCATGAACCTCGCCACAAACGCGAGCCACGCCATGCCGTCGGGGGGTGTGCTCTCGATCGGGGTCAATCCGGTGCGACTGACCATGGAGGAATCGGTAGAGCACATGGCGGTTAGCGCCGGCGAGTTCGTTTGCCTGTCTGTCACCGACACTGGCGTCGGGATGGACGAGTGGACGCGGGAGAAACTGTTCGAGCCGTTCTTCACGACGCGTTCCATGGGTGGGGGCACTGGTCTGGGAACCGCTGTCGTCTACGGACTGGTGAAGCAGCACAGCGGTACGGTGCGTGTCGAGAGCGATGTCGGAAGGGGCACGAGGGTCGCGGTATACCTGCCGGTTGCTAAAGAGGGCGCCGCCGGAACAGCGGTTGAGATCCCACGGGAACAGAGGCCTGAGAAGCACGGCGGCTCTGAGACGATTCTCGTGGCGGAGGACGAACCAGCCCTACGGCGCGCCGCAAAACGCAGCTTGGAGCGCTTGGGATATCGTGTGCTGCTTGCGGCCGATGGCGAGGAAGCGGTTCAGTTGTACCGCAATTCCGCCGATCCCGTCCATCTGATCATGACCGACATGATCATGCCCAAAATGGGTGGGCGCGCCCTGTACGAGACACTGCGTCAGGAGGATGGCGCCGTGAAGTTTCTCTTTGCCAGCGGCTACACCGCCGGCGACATGCAGGAGAAAGATCTCATGGAGCCCGACTTCCCCTTCCTTGCCAAGCCCTGGACCATTGAGGAGTTGGCCCAGAAGGTAAGGGAGGTGTTGGACCAGGACTGATCGGCTGTCGACAGCCTTATGCCCAAATTCATGACGTCTTAAGTAGCCCCGCAGTATTCATTTCATACTCACCAATAATGTCGTTACCAAGGCCCATAAGGCACATAAGGAGATTTGAGATGAAGAAGCTTCTGTTGCTGCTGACCGCGCTGGTCCCGCTCGCGTGCCAGCAGGCCGACAAAGCACCCGAGTCGGAAGCAACGCTCAGTGTGGGTGCTCTCGCTTCCCTTGCGGTCAGTCCGCCTGAACTGGCCAACAACCCCATTACCGAAGAGAAGGTGGAACTCGGCAAGATGCTGTTCTTCGAGCCGCGCTTATCACGCAGCTGGCTCATAAGCTGTAACACGTGCCACAACCTGGCACTGGGAGGCGTCGATCTTCTGGCAACGTCAGTCGGACACGGCTGGCAGAAAGGTCCTCGCAATGCACCGACGGTGCTGAATGCTGTGTTCAACGTGGCCCAGTTCTGGGACGGCCGGGCAGAGGACCTGATGGAACAGGCAATGGGACCGGTTCAAGCTGCCGTTGAAATGAACAACAGTCCCGATCGGGTCGTACAGACGTTGAGGAGCATTCCCGAATACGTTCAGCTGTTCAAAGAGGTCTTCCCCGGGGAAAGCGATCCGGTGACTTTCGAGAACATGGCCCGGGCGATTGAGGCGTTCGAGGCCACCTTGCTCACACCCGACTCACCGTTCGACCAGTACTTGGCGGGTAGCGAAACCGCACTTGGGGCCGAGCAAAAGCAGGGCCTCGAACTCTTTACGACCCGAGGATGCACTGCGTGCCATGGCGGCCACAATCTCGGTGGCGCTGGGTACTTCCGGTTTGGTTTGGTGCAAGCACCCGGTGCTGAGCTACTACCGCCGGAAGACAAAGGCCGGTATGCCGTGACCAACGTGGCCACCGATGAGTATCTCTTCAAGGCACCGTCATTGCGAAACGTGGGACTGACGCCGCCGTATTTCCATTCCGGAGCCGTGTGGGAACTCGATCGGGCTGTCCAAGTCATGGGAGTGGCTCAGCTGGGTACCGATCTCAATGATGCCGAGTCACTGGCGATTGCCGCTTTCTTGAAGTCGCTGACGGGAAAACAGCCGGAAGTCGTGTACCCAATACTGCCGCCGCATACGGCAGAGACACCGCTGCCCGACGTGTCGGTAGGACGCGATGGGCTCTAGCGTTCCTACCAGCGGGCGTCAACTTCAACGTTGACCTCGGAGGTCTAGGCCTCAGCGCCTTCTAGCTCGTTGATCCATTCCGTTCTGGTGGAGAACGAGGGCGGCAACCTCGCCCCGTTCATCCACCTCGAACGTGATCTGCGCGTCTACCACGGCATAGAAGAACTTGGTTTCGGATTCAGCGTACACCGGTAGCCGTGATTGACCCGTGAGCTGAACGGTGAGTCGCTCTCCTTCCAACTGGACATCGAAGATCAGTGCGGGAGTCAGTTCGTACTCGCCC
>JAUVRV010000382.1 GCA_030597435.1 Gemmatimonadales bacterium
GGACCGGCCCCGACGCCGACTGTCCAGAAAGGAGGTGTCGCTATTACGTCGGGTGTGAGATTGCGCCACAACAGGATCGCGCCGCAGTTGTAGGAAACGTAGAAGGGATCGCGGTACTCGAGGGGGATGTCATTGTAGGTAGGATAGACCTCCATACCGTAGACCCAGCTGAGCGGATACTCCACCCCATACGTCTCTGACCTTCGTCCATCAAGATAGACCGAATAGCAATTCGGGCCCGTACCCCATGGAACGCCCTGATCCACCACCTCCATCACCGTGGTCGCATACTCGAGACTGTCTATGTCATCGCGATCGAACGAAAAGCCCCACGGAACGTTACGGCGAGACTCGAACTCCAGCTGTTCGCGGGTCAGCCTGGTGCCGTATACGGTGACTGGTTCGAGCCCGGTGGCAACGGGTACCATGCTCACCTGGACCTCGACCGTGTCGCCTGCTTGGAGCAGCACGTTCGACTCTGCTGGTTTGAATCCGATGTAGTTGACACGGAGGGAGTAAACACCGGGAGTCCTGACTGCAATCAGGAATCTGCCGTTCGCTTCAGTTCGAACGGCAACGTTCGCCTGACCCTGCACCCCGGCCAACATCACGTTGGCTCCACCGAGTGGCTCACCCGTTTCGGTAGTCGCCACAGTCCCCGCTACCGCCTGTGCGGTGAGGCCCTGGGAGAAGAGACCCAGGCTTGCGGCTATTACGGCTGTGGGGGTTGCGAGACGCATTGACGGCTCCGACGGGTGTTGGACACCTGCGCCACCGGCAAGTTCCCGTTACGCCGCGTAATCCTTCAGCAAGTCCCGCGCGATCACTATCCGTTGGATCTCGCTCGTGCCTTCACCGATCTCGTTTACCTTGGCGTCCCGCATCATGCGCTCCACAGGATACTCCGTCGTGTAACCGTAGCCACCATGGAGCTGGACTGCTTTGGTCGTGGCACGCATGCACGCTTCGGATGCGTAGAGCTTGGCCATCGCAGCTTCTCTGGAGTGCGGTTGCCCGTTCTGATACAGCCATGCCGCATGATAGACGAGGTGACGCGCCGCTTCGATCTCGGTTGCCATGTCGGCCAGGGTGAACTGCGTGTTCTGGAATGATGCGATTGTCCTGCCGAACTGCTTTCTCTCACTCGTGTATCTCAGGCTCTCTTCCAAAGCTCCTCGCGCCAACCCGAGGGCGATAGCTCCGACGCCGATGCGTCCCGAATCGAGCGTCTTGAGGAAGTTGATGAAGCCCTTACCTAGTTCACCCAGGACGTTCTCCTTGGGTACGATTGCGTCTTCGAGAATCAGCTCCCTCGTATCCGACGCCCGCCATCCCATCTTGTCTTCTTTCTTCCCCGCCTTTACACCCGGCATCTTGATCAAGTCAGGGTCGTGACCCACACCTACTTCCTGTGCAACTTCGAGATCAGTCGTGTCCTTTGTGACGATAAAGGACGTGATCCCACCGGTTCGCTTGTCAGGGTTGCGGTCGGTCCGAGCCGTAATGACGAATACCTCACCGACACCGGCATGGGTAATGAAGATCTTCGAGCCGTTGATCACATAGTGGTCGCCCTTGTCCTCGGCGAACGTCTCGGTTCCGCCCGCATCGGATCCGGCAGCCGGCTCGGTGAGGCCAAATCCGCCCAACACCCTACCCGAAGCCAGCAGTGGAACATATTGCTCCTTCTGCGCATCGTTGCCGAACTGAACGATCGGTGATGTGCCCAGTGTCGTATGTGCCGAGCAGGTGATGGAATGGCTTGCATCGACCCTGGCAAGTTCTTCGACGATGATGATGTAGGA
This sequence comes from Gemmatimonadales bacterium, assembly GCA_030597435.1. GTDB lineage: Bacteria > Gemmatimonadota > Gemmatimonadetes > Gemmatimonadales > GWC2-71-9. Next base: position 1,806 of record JAUVRV010000382.1, read on the forward strand.
GATGTAGTCCATCCCTGCACCGCTCAGTTCGGGATCCCAGGGCGCTCCCAGTAGGCCCAACTCACCCATCTTCTTGACATTCTCCCACGGAAATTTGCTCTGGAGATCCAGTTCTCGAGCGACGGGCTTTATTTCGGATTCCGCGAAATCGCGCACGAGATCGCGGACTTGATGGTGTTCGGAAGTGAAGTATGGCAGTTCAGACATGGTGTCGGGGCTAGACGCGTTCGAGGGACCCTCCCCTCCTTCACATCTACTCTATTCCTTTCGGTGGTCCAAGGACCTCTTTCATGATGAACGCCTGGTGCAGCTTCTTGCGCGACAGCTCCAGACGTTGCCCGCGCGCCTCCCGTTCCTGATACGGCCGGTCTCCCGATTCCTTGTCCACGTAGCGTTCGTGAAACCGCTCGTAGCTTGCTCTTCCGGCAGGCTCCAATGTTTCCAACGGGTCTGGAGTTGATTCCACTGTCAGGGGCTCAGGTGGCGGCGAAGGCTGCTCGGGTACTTCGATCCGTTGCTGCAACATCTCCAGCAACTCCTCGGCAATGCCCCTTTTCTTCTCGGGTCTCTGCTGCGCCGACCTGACCAGTGCCGATTGCGCCTCAGCCACATCCCGTCGTGGAACTGACCGGGACTGGGTTGGCACCGTTCGCTCGGTCCTCACCGTCGGGCGCGGTTGTATCGGCTTCTGCAGCGGCGGCCGTTTTTTCCTCTTGCGGGCCAGCACACCGAAGAGGATGATGGCCGCGAAGAAGATGAGCTGAACCAGTTCGTCCACGTGATCAGCTCGCTTCCGGTTCCTGGCCCTTGGCTATGCTGTGCCGCATTGCGGTATCGCTCTCCACATTGCGGTAGCGGACGTAGTCCATCACGCCGAGGCTCCCGTTGCGGAACGCCTCTGCCAGCGCCAACGGTACCTGCGCTTCTGCCTCCACGACGCGGGCGCGCATCTCCTGGGTGCGCGCAGCCATCTCCTGTTCCTGCGCGACCGCCATCGCACGCCGCTTCTCCGCCAGAGCCTGCGCTATACGCTTATCGGCTTCGGCCTGATCGGTCTGCAACTCGGCACCGATGTTCTTGCCAACATCAACATCTGCAATGTCGATCGACAGAATCTCGTATGCCGTCCCGGCGTCGAGTCCCTTGGCTAACACCGTCTTTGAGATGTTGTCGGGATTCTCCAGCACCGCCTTGTGCGAGTCGGCTGAACCGATTGTAGAGACAATCCCCTCGCCCACACGCGCCAGGATCGTCTCCTCACCTGCGCCACCCACGAGGCGGTTGATGTTGGCCCTGACAGTAACCCGCGCTAACGCTATCAGTTGAATACCGTCCTTGGCCATTGCAGCGACTTTGGGCGTTTGGATCACCTTGGGATTGACGGACACTTGAACGGCCTCATGCACGTCGCGTCCAGCAAGGTCGATTGCAGCTGCCTTTTTGAACGGTAGCTCAATGCCCGCCTTGTCGGCCGAAATGAGGGCACGCACCACGCGATCGACATTACCTCCGGCCAGGTAGTGCGCCTCTAACTCGTTGGTACGAAGCGCCAGGCCCGCCTTGGTGGCCGCTATTTGGGGCCGGATGAC
>JAUVRV010000008.1 GCA_030597435.1 Gemmatimonadales bacterium
CCATCGCGGACCACTGCATTGCGCCATTGGTTCAGCAGGTCCATGTGGTTCGCCGTCATGTACTCCGTATCTTCAACACATTCTGTGGCATCCGCGGGCAGCTCCAGTTCCGGCTGCGCAGCATCGCCCTCGGCCCCGAGCGGATACCAGATGGGGAATGCGGCCAAAGCCAGGAACAGGATCAAACCAGCAATCACCTTCATCTTGTCACTCATCGCTCGGTGCCTCCACTTCATCATCTTCCGCCACGCCAGGGATCGGCTCCAACCGCAGGTTCTCCGTCCGTTTCTTCTCGCCGGTGAAAATCATGGCGTTGGCAACCAGTTCCGAAATCCCGGTCACCTTCACGCCCGGAGCCCAGTAATCGGCGACTGTCGTCAGTGTAGCTCTATCGATGGCGCACATGGCTGCCATCTGGTTCACACCGTGCTGCTCCTGCACGTATCTGACCGCATTACCTCGGGGCATACCACCACGCAACCTCATCTCCATGTTCTCGTCAGTGCCCAGGCCTGCGCCGCCACCGCAGCAGAATGTCTGTTCGCGAATGGTGTTCTCGGGCATCTCGACGAAGTTGTTGCAAACACTCCGGATCACGTAGCGCGGCTCCTCGAAAATCCCCATCGCGCGCGCAGGGTTGCAGGAGTCATGGAAGGTGACGGTTATGTGATCATTCCTCGAGGGATCGAGCTTGAGTTTGTTGTTCCTGATCAAATCCGCCGTGAACTCCATGAGGTGTATCATCTTGGTGGAGCGCGCATGTTCGAAGACCGTCCCGGTCATTGGTGACTTAGGCACCTCCAGGAAATCTGCGGGACCGGTCATGGTGTCCATGTATTGGTGAATCACCCGCCACATGTGCCCGCACTCACCCCCAAGGATCCACTTGACTCCCAGTCGCTTGGCTTCGGTGTAGATCTTGGCATTGAGCCGCTTGAGTGTTTCGTGCGAGGTAAACAGCCCGAAGTTGCCACCGTCGGACGCGTATGTGCTCCAAGTGTAGTCGAGCCCGAGTTCATGGAAGAGGAGCATGTATGACATGCAGGTAAAGATTCCGGGCTCAGCTACGAAGTCGCCGGATGGAGTCACGAAGAGGATTTCGGCACCCTTCTTGTTGATCGGGATATCAACCCGTATGCCGGTTGCTTCCTCGATATCATCCGCCATGAACTCCAAGGTGTCCTTGAGACCGTGCGGTTGAATCCCCAGATGGTTCCCAACCATGAAGCAGTTGGCAACAGGTTCGATCACCCAGTTCACATAGAGCCCTAACAGACCTAGCAGCTCTCGGCCCATCATCGTGATCTCGGCGGTGTCGATGCCGTAGGGACAGAACACGGAGCAGCGTCTGCACTCTGTGCATTGGTAGAAGTAGTAGAACCACTCCTTGATGACATCCTCGGTGAGTTCCCGACCACCTGCGAGCTTGCCGAACACCTTCCCCAAAGCGGTAAAGTCCTTGCGGTAGATCGAGCGCAGCAGTTCCGCTCGCAATACCGGCATGTTCTTGGGATCGCCACTTCCGATGAAGAAGTGACACTTGTCGGCACAAGCACCGCAGCGCACACAGACGTCCATGAACAGCTTGAACGAGCGGTACTTGCTCAACCGATCCGCCATGCCGTCGAGAATGGTCGTCTTCCAATCGGCTGGGAGCTTCCAATCCTGGTCAGTGACAGCCCAGTCTCTCGCGTTCGGTAGATCGAGAATCTTCAGGTTCTTGGCCTTACCCGGATAGATGTACGTACCAGGCCTAATGTCGACCGGCACGTCCATCCAGCCCTTGGTAGGTGGCTTCCAGTCGACCTTTAGCAGGTCTTCCTTCTCATAGAACTCAGGTTCGTCCGGTTTTGCCATCGTCTATTGCCTCTCGACCGGGATGCCGGCCGTCTTCATCTTTTCTCTCAATTCGTCCTCGTATTCCTCGTACGTATGTACCTTGACCGGGTAATTCCAGGGATTGATATGCCGGATCTCTCGGTTCGTGTTTGCCAAATTGCGTGTGGGACTGAGGAATACTCCGGCCATGTGAGCCAGCTTGCTGAACGGGAAGTACGCCAACAGAACTGACACCAAGAAGAGATGTCCGAAGAACAACGGACTTATCGTCTCGGGAACGACCGGGGCGAAATGCGTCCAGCTGAGAGCTAGTTCCTTGACTGCAGCAACGTCGGTCTTGGTAAGGTGACGGAGAAAGAACCCGCTCACACCGATTCCCAATAGCAGGAACAGCGGGAAGTAGTCACCCAGCAGCGAGATGTATCTCACCTGTGAGATCGCGAGTCTGCGATACAGCAGGTACGCCACGGCGATCACGAAGACGACGGTAGTCACGAAGAACACCGGCAACCCGATTTCCATGAAGCCGTCGAGCTTCTCGGTGAACGTCGCGAAATAGGGTACGGGATTGGTGAAGAAGCGTAGGTGCCGGATCAGTATGATCAGGAACGACCAGTGCATCGCCATTGCACCGATCCACAATGACAGGTCCGTCGCATAGACCAGTCTCTTCCCGTCGACCATCTCGACCTTGGTATTTCTCAGGAGTGAGCGGAAGCACAAGACCTCCAGCGCCATTCTCCCGATCACCTCTAACGTGCTGTGGGGGTTCTCAATCCTCTGGCGTTTTATCCACGGGAGACTCTTCTGCTGGCCGCACGTCGTCGGTATGCGGAACGGGACCGGACTGTTTGCCCAGCCTATCACCCGGTAAGACAGACCACCGAGAAAAAAAGCCACAGCCAGGTACGGAAAGGCGACACCGAATATCCACCCCATTCCCAGCACGGCACCCAGGAAACCCACAATAAAGAGACCACCCACCGCTACCAGGGGTATCAACACATTCATCGGAGACCCTCTCGTCGCACGGTTACGTACCTGGAGGCAATCATGCCGGATCAGCCGGAGCCATCTCAGGATTCGCATCGCGACGGTTCACTCTATCGATTATCCACGAGACTTGTCGTTTCACCTCGCTGACGCGAAGCTCGCTCACCTGCTCGCGGCATTGGACATACGTGTCAAACGCAGCCAAAGCGACCCGATCCACCTTGCCGTCAAAGGCTTCCAGTTCGTCCACCATCTGCGGGTCGCGGGCCGCATGACCCAGCTCTGCACGAACGGCTTGCTTCAGGGAGAACACGAATCTGATCGCCTCGGAAGCAGTCATCTGCTGGACGGCCCGGATCTTCACGATCTCATTCAAGTGGTGCTGGATCGTGTCGGAATCTGCTCCATCGAGAAGTGCGTCAAAGATCGCTTTGGTACCTAAACGCAGGCTGTGACCGATCGGGTTTGCAAACGGGTCCTTCTGTCGCTTGAAGGCAGACGCCGAATCTTCGGGGTAAGTAGCCAACCCGTCATAAAACCACCGCTGGACAATCATGTCCCTGTTATCTCGCAACAACTCCCCGAGCGTTGTCATCCAATCTCCTACACTGTGAACGCCTATCGCCTCGCGAGGTGCATACCTGAAAGGTCACAGCCTGCGTCCAGCTAATTGTTTCATCCATCCAGTAATGTCTACGGCGCACGCTAGTGCGCCGTGCACGAATCAGACGCAGCCCGTAGGCTTCGGTAATCCGGCTACCTTGCAAGCACCCTTTGCCGGTCCACTGGGAAACAAATCGTAGATCTCCTTCAACTTGAAGCCGGTCTGTTTGCAGAGTTTGCGGATCATGGGGGCCATGTTGTACTGGAGGTAGTAGTCCCTCAAATAGTGTACTATCTTCCAGTGGTTCTCTGTCAGCTCTTCGACGCCCTCCGTCTTGGCCAAATCAGCGGCAACAGCTTCATTCCAGTCTTCCGGATCCTGAATGAATCCATCCTCGTCGATGTCGAGCATCTTGCCACCAAATTCCTTTTGCTCCATTACTTTCCTCCGTTGTTCGGCCCGTGCTGCGCACCTGGGCCACAATTGGTCAGTTGTCGACCTACGTGATGTCTATGTCAACTCGCGGTGGGTTCGCCAGGGTCTCGTGTATCGAGCATTTCTCTGCCACCCGCATTATGACGTCGTACTTTTCTTCGGGTACGTCGGCCGGCAGTTCTAAGTCGATTACGAACCCGGCTACACGCTTGGGATTGTCACCCAACTCCACCGCAAGACTGACACCCACTTCACCGTCGGTGTATCCACATGTATCGCAATAGGCCTGCACCATCATTGCAATGCATGCGCCCAGAGCACCACCCACTAGCTCTGCCGGAGCCGGAGCCGCGTCACGCCCCCCGTCAGAGACAGACATATCACTGCTGAACTCATGCCCGCGTACATTGACCTTGAATTCCAGGCCGGCTTCCCGGGCGACAGTGATGAGATCCATAACGCTACCCTCGGTCAGCCTATTCCTTGGGTAGCGACTGATAGTAGTCCATCAAGATCTTTGCTACCTCTGGACGCGCGAACTCCGGCGGCAGATCTTCACCAGCACTCAGCATGGCTCTGACCTTGGTACCGGACAAGAACACGAAGTCCTCTTTCTTGTGTCCTTCCGGTGCCTCGCGCATCATGATCACCTCTCGGACTACCTTCGAATACGCCGTGTGATCTGCTGCGAAGATCTGCAGCTCCAGCGCACCAGCAGGAACGTCCTTCTCGAAGATCTCCTGTGCGTCAAACGGCCCGTAGTAATCGCCCACGCCGGCATGGTCGCGTCCAACGATCAAGTGTGATGCTCCCATGTTCTGACGGAACACGGCGTGCAGCACGGCTTCCCGAGGACCTGCATACAGCATGTCGAACCCGTAGCCGGTGATTTCCGCCGTGTTCGGCTCAAAGTAGAGTTCGACCATCTTGCGAATAGCAGCGTCACGAACGTCGGCAGGGATATCACCCTTCTTCAGCTTTCCCAGCAGCATGTGAATCACGGCGCCGTCAGCCTCGACTCGCTCCATGGCTATCTTGACCAGGGCCTCGTGCGCGCGGTGCATGGGATTGCGGGTCTGGAATGCGACGACCTTCTTCCAACCGTTCTTCTCGATCGTCTCGCGAATCTGCATCGCCGTGCGGAAGGTCTCGGGAAACTCCTTTTCGAAGTAGGAGTAGTTGAGCACCTGGATGGGGCCGGCAACGAAGAACTTGCCCACTCCCATGAAGTTCTTGACGCCTGGGTGCTCCATGTCCGTTGTGCCATATACCTGCTCGGCCATGGAGTTCATTTGCTCGTCGGTGGCCTCATCGATCGACTCTACATCCTGGATGGCGATCACCGGGTTTCCAGCGACATTGGGATCGAGCAGGGCGATCCGCTTTGCGTCTTTGATTCCCGATACGTCTGCCGTGACGTTGACGATCGGCACGGGCCAAAAAAGACCACTCGTGGTCTTCATGTTCTCCGCCACCGACAGTGAGTCCGCCAGATTCATGTACCCCTGCAACGGATTGAAATAGCCACAACCCATCATGACCGCGTTTGCGGCAGCCTGCGAGCAGACGAGCAGCTTCGGCAGCCCCTCTGCTTCCTTCAGCAACTCGGCACGCTTCGCCTCGTCTGCTATGAACGGCGGATTCAAAGTGTCCGAACCGTGGGGTTTGACCAGCTGATCCATGTTAGTTCCCTTTTTCTAGTTTATGGTGCCTAGGTCAAATTCAACTACTTGATATCATCTTGGGCTCCGGAGCCGCCTTCAGCTCTGCCCTGCCAGCTTCCTGAGTCCTCCCGGTATGCTCCGCGTAAACGAGAGCAACTGTCCGATAGAAAATGTGCGCAAACTTGGAGTACGGCAGATAAACCAAGAGACTGAACACGATGACGAGGTGAACGAAGTAGAACGTGTATGCCGCATACTCGAGCGCGGTCCGCTGCGCCGGGTCGACGATGAAGCGAAATACCTCAGTGGCGAATCCAGTGATTCCGACCAGCAGCAGCAACCACACAAAGGTCCAATCGAACGACGTGCTGAACCCAGACTCCGAGTTGTCGGTCAGGCGATCTCGCAGTGCCAGTATGGCACCGGCGATCAACAGCACGCCACCGACGTTCCCCAGAATCTTCATCGGGTGCACCAAGTCGAACGGGTAAAGTGAATCGACCCCCAGCAACGGCATGAGATAGATATCGATCGTGGCCCATACCGTTACGATGAACAACACATTGAAGCCATAGAAGGCCATCAAGTGTGAAAGTCTTCTCCCGGCCTTGTCGGTGCACTTGGCGAACCTGTCGTGCACCAGGGTCGATGTGACGATGCGTATGACACTGGGAATGACGCCCAGTACAGGCTCCCTGCCCTGTTCCTTGTCAGCTGCAGCCATCCCGCGCCAGAACCTAGCGAGACCCACCAGCAACCCCAGGAACGAGATCGTCGTGAACGGGGAGTAGAAGCCGATCAGCAGCCAGTGAGGGAAGACGCCCGCATAGAACGCGTCACCGTGCTCTTGGAATGGCAAGATTGCTTCAACTGGCCCTCTCAAGACCAGGGCTAACGTCAGCAGCAAAGCCGGAACCATCACCAGGAGCAGTGGATAGAACTTGACTTGATTCACCGCCCTTGCCAGAAAGCTCGGAAAGGCGTGATGCTCTATCGATTTCTGCCGTACGGCTGCCAGGACGTCACCGGGGCGAGCGCCGCGTGGACACCTGATAGAGCAGTCGTTGCACTGGTGACAGCGCCATATGTCTGGATCGGTTATTAGCCGATCTTTCAGACCCCACTGTGCCCAGATCATCTCCTTGCGTGGAAATGGCGCCGTCTCGGTCGAGAGTTCGCACACGACTGAGCATGTCGCGCACTGATAGCACTTCTTGAGATCGCCACCGCCTGACTTGACGATGTCCTCAACGAACTTGCGATCTGGTTTCAGCAACAAAGCCTGTGACATTGTCGACCGACTCCTAGAATCCTTTGAACGGGTTCATGCCCATCTCTTCGATCTGTTCGGCAAACTCGTTGATTACCTGCGGGAGTTTCTCGTAATCGGTTATCGGCATTTGCACCAACTGCACGCGCTCTTCCTCCAACGCTAGCTGCTTTAGCTTCTCCTGAATGTTCTCGCTGCGCTTTTCCATCAGCTCACTACCGGTGATGAAGTGACACTGGTAGTCAGTACCGGATTTGCAGCCAATCAGCAGGATTCCGTCATAGCCACGCGATAGCGCATCTGCGATCCAGACCGTGTTCACCGATCCGAGACATCTTACCGGAATGAACCTGATGTACGCGCTATGTCTGATTCTCTTGAGGCCCGCCGTGTCCAACGACGGGTAAGCGTCGTTCTCACACAGTAGACCGAGGAGACGTGGCTTCTCCTCAAACTCGTCCGGTATCTCGACTGCTTTGATCATCGACGAGATGATGTTTACCGAATAATCCGCGAAGGAAATGATCCGCTCAGGACATGCCCCCATGCAGATACCGCAGCGGCGGCAACGCGTGGGATTCGGTAGCGGTGTGCCCTTGACGTCTTCGTTGAGCGTGCCGAACGGGCACTCTTCCGTACAACGCTTGCACTGGGTACAACGTTGTAAGGCAAAATCCGGGAAGGATTGGTCGCCCCAGCGAGGATGCACCGCCTGGCCCTGCTTGGCCGTCCTGAGGGTCTGAATGGCCTTCAAAGCGGCTCCAGCGCCGTCTTCCTGAGACGCCTGTGAATCGTTCGGGATCCGGACGCAGCCCGCCGTGTAGATCCCGGTACGCCGGCTCTCATAGGGGAAGCAAATGAAGTGTGAGTCGGGGAACTCATACTTGAGCTGCGGCAGGTCGGGACCCTGCCGGTATTCCAGATTCAGGATCGAGGACCCCTCGAGGTGCTTCAGCTCTTCTACCGTTACCTTCGCAGCCTCGAGTTGTGCTCCTGCCTCACCCTTCGCGATCACGCTGGTGGCATCGTCGTACTTGCGGATGGCCTCGCCGTCGGCCGAGTTGGGTACCAGGCCGGTCGCCAGGACGACCAGATCCGCCTCGACTTTGATCTTCTCACCTAGTAGTGTGTTTTCAGCCTCGACCTGCAGGCTGTCGCCAACGACCTCGACGCCCGTTACGTCGCCCTTCGTGAAGAAGATACCAGCATCCTCTTGCGCCCTGCGGTAGAAATCCTCGTACTGACCAGGGGTACGAATGTCCTTGTAAAGAACATAGGCCTCAGTATCAGGATTCATTTCGCGTGCTATCAACGCCTGCTTGATCGTCACCCGACAGCATACGGTCGAGCAGTACGGCAAGTGGTCTTCGTCACGCGATCCCGCACACTGGATGAATGCGATCCGCCGCGCCTTCTTCCCGTTACCCGGCAGCTTGATCTCCCCGGCCGCAATCATCTCTTCCATCTGGACGTTCGTGATCACGTTCGCAGACTTGCCGTAGCCCAGATAGCCCAGGCGTGATGCGTCATAGGGCCTCCATCCGGTCGCCTGCACAATCGCGCCGACGCGAAACTCAGGGTTCGAACCGTTAGTCTTGAGCGTGACGTCGAACTGTCCCGGTTGTCCGGAGATCTTCTCAATCGTCGCGCCGGTGTGGACAGTGATCCTATCGTTGCCCTCGACTTGCGCGATCCGTTCCTTGATCGGAATCGGCTCAGGCTCACGATATGGCGGTTTGTGCGGGAACGTCTTGCTGAACTTGCCGGCCCAACCACCCAACTGCGGTTCCTTCTCCACGATCACGATGTCGTGACCAGCCCCGGCTGCATCGATGGCAGCGGCCATGCCGGTCAGGCCACCACCCACCACCAAGATGGTCTCGTTGATCTCTTCATCAAACGGTTCCGGCAAGTCGGCTTTCTTGGCCCGCGCCAGACCCATGCGCAGGTAGTCCTCCGCCATCATCTGCGTGTCTTCGTCGTTGGGCTCGTGACTCCACACCACCTGCTCGCGCAGGTTGACGCGCTCGGTCCGGCAGCCATCGAAGGTGAACGTATCGGTCTTGAACCGCGGGGTACATGCCGCTACCACTAGTGCGTTGGCACCCTCCTGAACGTCCTTCTTGATCAGTTCACAACCCTCGTCTCCACACAGACAGTCGTGTTCGCGACAGATCTCGGCTTCATTCTCCTGAGCGACACTTGTCAGGGCATCGATGTCCAGCGAATCACCGATGTCGCAACCACGGCATATGTAAACGGCTACTTTCTTGTCCACCGCTCTACTCCCCGCAGAAGTACAAAGCCTTGGCGACGACGCCGGTCGCGTCACGCACGCACGTAGCTACATCCGTCGGACGCTTGGCGCATCCGGCGGCGAACACTCCTCCCATTGACTGTTCGATCGTCAGGAAACCGTGCTCGTCTCTCTGTAGTTCGCCTTCGATCTGTACGGCGCCGCCGTTCGCCGGCACCAGGCCCGTGGCAAGCACTACCAGGTTCACCGTTTGCTTCACTTGCTTGCCCGAAAGCGTATCCTCGGCAACCACCTCGAGATCTCCGTTCGAATCCTCGGTGATCTTCGCGACTTTGCCCTTGATGAGATGGAACTTCTCGTCGTTCTTCGTTGCGACGAAGAAGTCCTCGAACCGTCCGGGTGCGCGAATGTCGATGTAGAAGACGTAGATGTCAGCTTCCGGATATTGCTCACGAACGTAGCGGGCCTGCTTGAGCGAACCCATGCAACAGACACCGGAACAGTGCTTGAGGTAGTTGTCGTCGCGTGAGCCGGCACACTGCACGAACACCACGCTCTCGATACCCTTCTGATCGGAGGGTCGCTGGATCTTGCCACCCGTCGGACCGTCCACCGATGCGTAGCGTTCCATCATCATGTTGTTGATGACGTTCTTGTATGTGCCAAAGCCGAGCCCCGCCACATCTGTTGCGTCGTAGGGATCCCAACCAGTTGCCCAGACGATGGCGTTGGCATCTACCTCGATGGTCTCTGGCTTCATGTCCAAGTCGATTGCCCCGTACTCGCACGCGTCAACACACTTGCCGCATTCCGTACCGGGGCACACTGCGCTATCGATGGCGAACTGGGACGGGTAGGCCATTTCGTATGGCAGGTAGGCTGCCTTTGTGAATCCGAGGTCGAAGTTGTATTCGTCCGGTCGTTCCACCGGGCACACCTCGGCGCAAGCTCCGCAGGCCGTACACTTGTCGTTCACGAAACGCGGATTCCGTTTGATGGTCACATGGTAGTTGCCGGGACCTCCCGCGATCTTCTCTACCTGCGACAGGGTCAGCCATCTGATCCGTGGGCTTGTCTTGAACCGGCGTAAGTTGATTTCCAAGCCGCAACTCGGTGGGCACAGCTTCGGGAAATACTCGTTCATCTGAGCTACGCGGCCGCCCAGATAGGTGCGCTTCTCAACGAGCACGACCTCTTGACCAGCTTCAGCCGCCTCCACAGCCGCCGTTATCCCGCTTATGCCCCCGCCGATCACGAGGATCTTTCCCTGCTTACCGTTTCCGCTCATCATGCTTCCCCTTCGGAAGTCTAGACCGGCTCCTTGGTGAACAGCTTCTTCTTGTCGACGCTACTCTTGAAGGCCTCCACAACGTGCGGCTTCACCTTCATCGTCTTCTCACCGAACAGGCTAAATCGCAGCCACAGGTACGCGAAGCGGAGTAGCACCTCGTCGTCGCAGCGCATCTCATCTAGGAAGTCTTCGTCAATCTCAAACCGCTCCAGCATCGTGCTCTCGAAGACAACCTCACGGAACTTGTCCAGGTCGTAACAGGCCGTGACTAGCATGTGCATCTTCTCGGGAGCGAGTACTGCGTCTTCATCGTCGAAGAACTTGTGAAGCGTTAGTTCCTTGAACGCTTCACCCCATTCGTCGTACTCATCGAGTCCTTGATTCTCCAGCCACTCGCTGACTTTCCACTTCTTTTGTTCGTCGAACCCCATGCATCCCGTTTCCTGCAGCAAGAAGTAGAACCGCTCACCGCGCCAGCCATCTGCGGTATCCCTCTGTGCGGCCAAACCGAGGGGGTACATACGGCAAGGCCAGGGACGATCCGTGTAGATGCCACACCCCTTCTCAGTCAGAAACTGACAGGTCTTGTCCTGATCCTCGTTCATCCGCAGCAACACCATGGGAGTTTTCATGTCTTTGCTGACTGGCAGGAGCGCGTGTTTCTCGAGGAACTCTGTTGACGTCATCCCGAGCCGCTGCTTCATCCGCAACACATCGTAAGGAGTGAGTACGATGTTCACATCACCACAGCATTTGTTGAAACACTTGATACCGGGATGGCAAGAGAATTCGAAGCTGTCCGAAGGACCAAGCCGGGGATACTCCTCGAGCACCTTCTGCTCGAGTTCTCCACGAATATCCTTGTGATCCGAAGAGCGCTCGCTATCGCTCATTGTTCATCTCCTTCGGCATCGTCCACGATCATCTCGCGAGTTGCGGTGTCCGACCAGACAGGAATCATCAAGGACGATTCGTTGTCCGGATTCAGCGCGTACCGATACGACGCCTGCTGATTGTACTGCTGCTTCATCCATTCCCAACCGGATTTGTAGTAGGAACAGTCGTTATCGAAACAGACAAAAAAGAACTCCTCGTCCCATGTCGCCTCGTCGGGAACCAGCCACTTCTTCAGGGTGGATCCGCAGTGAGCACATGTTCGAGGAGTTGCTGACATTGGGTTCCTCAGTCGATTAACGACTTGAATCGGGTATTGGGATCTCCGGGCGGAACGTGCATCGCCCGAAGACCCCGCAACCTCGAGGCCCAGTTACACGATGTACTTGACAGGCCTCTTCTTCATTTCCCACTCGCCCGTGTTCTTATCGTAAACACAGTTACAGAAGGCGAGCCAGTTATCATTGTCCATCTTCGGTTTGTCGGTCCGGAAGTAATAACCCGGCCAACGTGTCTCCTCACGGAAGAGGATTGACCGCATATGGGAGTCCGCCTGGAACATGCGGTGGACATTCTCCCAGCAGCGCATCAGCTCGTGCGTATCCTTTGCTGCCTGGCTGTCGGCATCTTCCCTGAGGAAATCCAGCAGCGCCATGCCCCTCTCGAGCTGCTTGTCGCTGGTCTTGAATTGAGCAGAAACACCACCCGCATACTCGTCCATGATCTTCTGCAGCCGGAACATGAACTGCTTGGGACGGATGTAGTTGGGGTTGATCTCAGGATCAGTGGTTGCACCCTGGTGCTCTTCATACATTTCGAGCGGCTTCAGGATCGCCTTGGTCAACTCGTCGATCTGACCCTGATCCACGCTCAGGGCGTCCTTGTTGTCCAGGCAGTACGCCACGGCTGCTTTAGCAGCGATACGACCCTCGGTGAACGAACCGGACGAGAACTTGTGGCTGGAGGCACCCGACGCATCGCCCGCGGCAAACATGCCGTCGACGGTCGTCATCTGCGGGTAACCCCAGAAGTACTCATCCTTGGTCTCGGCGGTCTGTAGATCTTCGGGACCGCTCACCCAAGCACCGGATGCTCCCGAGTGCGAACCGATAAAGTAAGGATCGCAAGCCATGATCTCCGACGGCGTGTGCTCAGGCTCGACGTTCGAAGCCGCCCATAGAATCGCCTGTGAGATCGTCATGTCGAGGAAGTCTTCCCAAGCTTCAGACTCGAGTTCCTTCAGCTTCCTCTTGGCAGCCTTCTCATCGGGTGCCGAATCAGCAATCGCTTTGATCGCGTCAGCCGTCTGCATGTAGATCGGGCTCTTGCCTTCCTCCACATCCAACAGCATCAGGTAGTTGCGCAGGTTGGCCGGAACCGGCTTCACGTTGCCGTAGGGAAGCCAATTCTGCAGCTCCGGTCTACGTTCCGCCATGTAGTTGCCACCCTGGGCGTTTGTAGCGATTGCCTTGAACAGGAGGAACCATGCTCCAACCGGACCGTACGCGTCTTTGAAGCGGACGGGGATGAAGCGTACTTCCTGGCAAGTCATCTCAGCGCCACCATAAATGGTGAAGAACGCGCTGGCGCCTGAATTGAACGGTGGGTACCACGAGCGACCGAATCCCTCACCAGTCGAACGCGGCTTGAACACGTGCACCGCACCACCCATGGAGACCAATGTGGTCTTGGCCTTGAACACGTATATCTTGTTCTCTCTCACGCTGAAGCCGATTGCGCCGACGCACTTGCCGCCCTCGACCAGCGGGTGCGTAAGGAAGACGCGCTCGTAATACTCAGCACCGGCTTCGGCCAGTGCGTTCTTGGCTGCTTCAGCAACGATGACCTTGTAGGACTCACCGTTGATCATCAATTGCCAACGACCTTCGTGGACATAGTTGCCGTCCTGGTCTTTCCAGATCGGCAGGCCCCACTTCTCGAACAGGTGGACGGTGTTGTCCACGTGCCGGGCTATGTTGGCCACTTGGTCCTCGCGGGTGATACCCATGAGGTCGTTGCGGACGTAGTCGATGTAGTCCTTCAGCGTGTTGTTGCCGCTGTTGAGGTCTACATACTGGTTGATAGCCGACAGACCCATCGCTACTGCGCCCGAGCGGTCCAATGCCGCTTTGTCAACCACGGTCACCTTCAAACCGTGCTTCTTGGCCCAGTATGACGCTTCCACGGCCGCGCCGCAGGCGGCCATTCCGCCGCCGCATATCAGTAGATCAGTCTCAACCGTTACGGTTTCGAAATCCGGCATGATTAGCCTATCTCCTTGGAGTTACTCTGCCGAAATAGAGTGTTGTGTTGCACTGACCGACCCGCTTAGACGGTCGGGACCTTGTCGAATTTGACTGGACCGCGATCGGTATTGATACCGTCGGGTTCGCTCATGAGCGTCGGGCTCTTGATGTCGTCGTCACCAGTCGGATAAAGATCGAACGGCTGCGCCTTGCCTTCCTCCACGCCACGGCGATGGGGGAACTTGAAGCGCTTGGGCTTGATGTCCTTGCTGCGGAACTGGACCGTCCACATGATGTCTTCCGTGCTGCGCAAAGCCGTAACGCTGGCACCCATGGGAACGAAATCAGCATAACCACGTACCTCGATCGCCTGGGTAGGGCAGATCTTTACGCAGCTATAGCATTCCCAACACATCTGTGGGTCCTGGTTAAACGCCTTCATGGTATCCTTGTTGAGGACCATGAGGTCGTTCGGGCAAATGTACTGGCAGGCCGTCTTGTCTAGTGCCTTGCAGCCGTCACATTTGTCCGGAATCACAAAGCTTGGCATCTCTCTTCCTTTCTACCCTCGAGGGGCAATTTCCCGGGAACTAACCAAAGCTGTCCTGCTTCCTGCATCGTCCGCGTCTTTCGCCATCTGGCCAGGGACGCCAGTCACGGACGCCGATCCTCACCCCCACCCTTCCCTTCGACTCGTGACACTCGGTTGTCTACCCTGCGACGAACGCGCCTTTGTCGTGCTCCCTACAGCGCCAGCAGTGTTCCGAGATTTTTATCACGTTTTTACCTTAGTTCATACTAACAACCGTTTTACGCTAGTCAAGGCCTAACGAGATTTTTATCACGATTAACTTGCTATGGTGAGATTTTTTTCACAGTATTGTGAGGATTTCTTCACTGTTCGCTGCCACAGGGGTGATCTTTCGCGGCTTGCGGGAGTTCCTTAGCCTACCCTAAACGACGCTGCCCGTGTTCACGAGACCTTTCTTCTCACGGGCTCGCTCGCTTCATCCTCAATGAGGTGGTAGGTCAACTCGGAGAGGCCGAGAGAGATGTGTTCGTCACGGACAGCCACGTCCGGTGGGACGCTGAGCCTGGTGGGTGTGAAGTTCCAGATCGCCCTTGCACCTGCCACAACCAGGCGATCGGCTATTTGCTGGGCGGCCTCGACCGGAGTGGTCACAATAGCTAGTCGGATTCCATGATTCCGCACGAAAGGCTTCAGGGCTCGGACCGACTTGACTCTGCACCCTGCAATCTCGGTACCCACCCTATTCCTGTCGGTATCGAACGCGGCCACTATGTGCAATCCATAACGAGCGAACCCCCCGTAGGCCAGGATTGAACTGCCTAGGTGGCCCGTACCAACCAGCACGGCATCGTGCCTAACGTTGAAACCAAGGGCTCTGCGGATAGCGCGGCACACCTCACACACGTCGAAGCCCACCCGTCCCGTTCCGATCAAGCCAATGGCGCTAAAGTCCTTGCGGACTTGCGTGGGATCGATGTCCAAGGCCTCAGCTATTTGGGCGCTCGTAACGGTTTGAGGCTGAGTCGCGACCCGGGGCAAACGCCCGGTGCGGTCGGTCTTGATCTGTTCGAGGCGTACTTCGGAGCAGTCGTCGGACGGGAAGATTCCGGCTGTCGTGTAGTATTTCATGAGCCGCTCGAGGACCGCTCTCTTAAGACGTGCCAACTAAACTCCCCAGCCGGTTCAAGGAGCGCGGCCCTCCGTATCCTGTCCCCTGTCTGGCCGGGTCGCCTGCGCGAGATGGTGTGCGATCACTGAGAGACCCAGTGAGATGTGTTCGTCGCGCACCAGGACATCCGGCGGGGCCGTGAGTCGCGTGGGCGCGAAATTCCAGATTGCCTTGATACCCGCCGACACCAGTCGATCAGCCAGCTTCTGGGCCACTTCGTGCGGTGCGGTGAGGATTGCGAGCCTTATCCCGCGCCGTTTGATGTACGGCTTCATTGCCCGCATTGGCTTGACCGCGCAACCCGCGATCTCACCGCCGACCTTGTCGCTGTCGCTGTCGAACGCCGCGACGATATGCAGACCGTAGCTTGCGAAACCGGAGTATGCCAGCAATGCCGTCCCCAGGTGACCCGTTCCGATGAGGACGGCCTCCTGGCGCTGGTCGAATCCAAGGTTGAAACGGATGGCACGGCAGACCTCGCACACGTCGAACCCCACGCGCCCGATTCCCAACAGGCCTATCGTACCGAAGTCCTTACGAACCTGAGTGGGGTCGATATCGAGTGCTTCCGCAATCTGCGCACTCGTGATCGTTTGAGGCGGCTTCTTGAAGCTCGATTCCGATAAGAACCGGTAGTACCGCATCAATCGTTCGAGTACGACTCTGCGCAGTTTTGCCAACAACCCTCCCCTGAGAGACTAAAATGGCTCCCAATCGGCCTATTGAGATTTTTTTCACGTTTAGCGGCCTGTGCTCATTCTAGCGACTGAATCACCCTCGTCAACCCCTATTGAGATTTTTTTCACGTTTACTACCGGCGATCATACGCGCTAGTCAGCACCCAAGAAAGCTGCCGACTCAGTTCCCAGACGACCTGCCGACGGGTACAGTTAGGGTGTCTGACCGGATCCAAACCGGCCTTGCTCCAGTGTCCTTCAGCGCCGAGCACCAGCGATTGCGGTCACATCGAAAGGACCAAACCATGACCTCATTTCCGGATCTGCCCCAGCCCTGGCGGCGGCCGCGCCGACTCCGTCGCACGGCTGTCATTCGTGGATTGGTGAGAGAGACGCGATTGACTCCGGATCGTCTGGTGCTGCCGCTGTTTGTCATGGAGGGGGAGAAGGTCTCGCAGCCCATCGGGGCCATGCCCGGTCAGGCCAGACTCTCGATCGATCGTTTGATCACCTTGTGTTCGCAAGCCCTGGATCTCGGTGTGGGTGCCTTTGCCCTGTTCCCAGCAATAGACCCTTCCCGTAAGACGCCGGACGCCGGCGAGGCCCTCAATCCGGACAACCTGCTGTGCCGGACCGTCAGTACGCTCAAAACGGAGTTGCCCAACGCATGCATCGTGACTGACATAGCGCTCGACCCCTACTCCAGCGTGGGTCATGATGGGCTCGTGGCCCAAGGGGCCATTCTCAACGATGAGACGGTCGAGCTGCTCGCCAAGATGGCCGTGCTCCACGCGGAAGCCGGCGCCGATATCGTTGCTCCGTCGGATATGATGGACGGCCGGGTTGCCGCGATAAGGGCCGCTCTGGACGCCGCCGGCGCTACAGACGTCGCGATCATCAGCTATACGGTAAAGTACGCATCTGCGTTCTATGGACCATTTCGCGAGGCGCTGGACTCGGCTCCAGTCGACGCGGAGGACGTACCCCAGGACAAGAAGACCTACCAGATGGATCCTGCGAACGCCCGCGAGGCGTCGATCGAGGCCATGCTCGATGAGGACGAGGGCGCCGACATGCTGATGGTGAAACCGGCCCTGCCCTACCTGGACATCATTGCGCGTCTCCGCATGGCCACTGAGCTGCCAATCGCGGCCTACCAGGTGAGCGGAGAGTACGCCATGATCAAGGCGGCGGCGGCGAACGGTTGGCTGGATGAGCAAGCCAGCATGACTGAGGCGTTGCTGGGGATAGCCCGGGCGGGAGCTGATGTGATCTTCACCTACGCCGCACTAGACTACGCGCGGTGGTGGAGAGAGTCACGATTATAGTAGGTGACAGAGCGCGCGTCTATTCGTCCGGCATGAGCGACTCGACCTCGGTGTAGAAGAGCGGCGTGGCATCAATCCCGTTCTGTAGATTGTTACGAAACACTTCACCTGCAGGCCCGGGAGGCGTGTAGCCCTGCATCAGCAGCAGGACAAGAAAGGTCAACAGCAGAGTACCCACCACGAGTCTTGCCCATGCAGCAGGTCCTCTGCTGCTGTCGCATGCGTTCAAGTGTTTGGGCATCGACACCACGGCCTAGTGCAGTACGGCAGCGGGCAGAAGCCAACCCCCGAACGCGATGTACGCCACGAGCAGAGTGAGGATCAGGTTGAAGCTCTGGCCCACTACGTATAGGATGATCGGTTTCCCACCTGCTATTTCTGCGGCCAACAGCCGGAAGTTGCTCTCCAACCCAATAGCCACGAACGCCAGGCAGAACAGCCAGCCGCGACACGTCTTGGTGATTGCTCCGATAACGTTCTTGTCGACGGCGTTCAACCCTTCCTGGCCACCGCCGAACGCCGGAATCAAAATGAACGAGAACACTAGAGATGCCGCGACGAAGCCGACGATGAACTTGGGGAACCGGTACCAAATTTCCATCGGACCGGGCCGAGGTGCGTTTGGTTCTCTCTCAATCGTGGTAACCCAGGCAATCGCAACGCAGAATGCCACGATGCCGATCAGGATGTTCTGAATCATCTTCACCACTGCGGCCACGACCTCGGCGTCGTCGCCCAGTAGGGCACCGGCGGCTACTACCGCACCGGTGGCGTCGATGGTACCGCCCATCCATGCTCCGCCCACCAGTTCGTTCATGCCGATCGCCCTGATGATCGGGGGCATTGCGACCATCATCAGCACCGTGAAGATCAGAGTCATGCCCACGGCCAGTGTCAGTTCCTCCTTCTTGGCTTTGCACGCGGCCGCGGTGGCAATTGCCGCAGACACACCGCACACGCTCGTCGCCGCGGCAACGATGATCACCAGCGCCTTGCTCGACATCTTCAGCATGCGTGTGCCAAAGAAGTACATGAACACGAGGACCGTCGGTGTCACGAACCACGCCACCATGAGGCCGCGTGCCCCGAGCACGATGCTCTTGCCGAACAGGATCTCCGCACCGAGCAACACCAGGCCGGTCTTGATGATCAGTTCGGTCTTGGATCCAGCCAACAACCAGACTGGTGTGCCAATTGTGTTGCTTATCAACAGCCCGAACAGCAATGCCCACATGGCATAGGGAAGACCGTATGCGCTCACCGCGGTCTGAGTGGAAATGAAATAGGCCAGGATTGCCAGCAGGCAAACGACTGCATATCCGGCGGCGAACATCTTGGCCTTCTCACCCATCATATGGACCGCGAGCGCAAACCCCGCGCCCATCGCGACGAGGAGAATAGCCAGTGCAACGAAGTTTGCTCTGGGGGTTTGTGCCTGCTCATACAGCTCGCCTATTGCGTCGCGGTGGGACGGCTCGGCCACCAGTGCGAGCAGAGCCTCTCGATCCACATCGCTCATCTGATACCGCGACTTCCAGCCGATCGTCTCCGAGACCGTGCGGCTGCCTTCTTGGTACCCGACCTTACGTGTGTACTTGAAACGCCCTGCTGTCTGGGCTGGAAGTTCGGCGACGAGCGCCGTACCCGATTGTAGAGTGGCCGGCCAATCAGCGATGCGAACAGTTACGCTGCCATAGAACGCGTCCAGCGGGCTACCAGCCCAGCGCTCTATCTTTGGCGCCTTTGTGCCCCACCCAAATGCCGCCGCGGCA
>JAUVRV010000352.1 GCA_030597435.1 Gemmatimonadales bacterium
ATTGTGAAGATTGTCGTATTGGGAGCCGGACGCGTGGGCAGTGCCATCGTAGCCGACCTGGCGGCAGATCGTGGTTTCGTCGTCACGGTGGCAGACACGTCTGCCGAGGCCTTGCGGCGTGCGACCTCTCTGGGAGCCGCGCACGTGATACAGGCGGATCTGGCAGATGCTGCGACCGTTGGGAGTCTGGCGGCGGACCATGACCTGGTGGTAGGTGCCGTTCCCGGGCCCATTGGCTTCCAGACGCTGAAGGCGGTGGTCCAGGCTGGGACTCACTACGTTGACATCGCCTTTTTCGAGGAAGATCCCTTCGAGGCAGACGAGGTTGCCAAGCAGAACGGTGTGACCGCGCTGGTTGACTGTGGTGTAGCTCCCGGGCTGTCCAATCTGATCTTGGGCTATCACAGCGCCAATGCAGATAGCGTTGAGCGATTCATCTGCTACGTTGGCGGTCTTCCAGTCAACCGCGACAACGTGTTCCAATACAAGGCGCCGTTCTCACCCATCGATGTTGTCGCCGAGTACACCAGGCCGGCCAGGTACATCGAAGGTGGCCAGCTCAAAGAGGCTCCGGCCTTGTCTCAGATAGAACGGCTCGACTTTGCCGATGTTGGTACGCTGGAGGCGTTCCTGACGGACGGGCTGCGCAGTCTGGTGCACACCCTGGATGTCCCGGACATGCAGGAAAAGACGATGCGATATCCGGGGCACGCTCAGCAGATGCTACTGCTGCGTGAGATGGGGTTGTTCAACGCCGAGCCCGTGAACGTGGGCGGGGTCCCAGTGAGCCCCCTCCAGCTCACGACCCAGCTGCTGTTCCCGATGTGGCAGTTCAACCCGCGCGAGCCGGATCTCACCGTCATGAGGGTAGAGGTGGATGCCACGGAGAGCAAAGCGAGCACCCGACACATATACGACCTGCTCGATTACTACGATGCCACGACCGACACGGCATCCATGGCGCGGACGACAGGATATACGTGTACGGCCATGGTGCGACTGGTTGCCCGCGGGGCGTACACCAAACCGGGGGTCTCCCCTCCCGAGTACATCGGCCGCGAGACCGGGTGCTTCGAAGCCGTGAGGAAGGACCTCGAGGCTCGGGGGATCAAGCTCGTGGAATCAGTGGAACCTATGTGAAGCATCGCCAGACTATGATTGTCGGAGGCGGGTCTCGATGTCTCGGGCCAGCAACGCGAGGGCCGCAGCGTTATCTCCACTGCCCGAGATGATGTGATCGGCGAAACACTTGCTGGGTTCGACGAACGCGAGATGCATCGGTCGAACAGACTGAGTGTATTGCTGGATCACTGACTCGACTGTGCGGCCGCGTCGCGCCACATCCCGCTCCAGCCTGCGGATGATGCGTAAGTCGGGAGCGGTATCGACGAAGACCTTGAGGTCCAGCGTCTTGCGTAGCGCTTCGTCTGCCAGGATCAGGATTCCATCTACGATTATCACGTCACAGGGTTCAGTGGGTACTGTCTCTTGGGTGCGTGTATGTGTTTGGTAGTCGTACACCGGCACGTGAACCACCGAGCCCTGCAAGAGTTGCAGCAGGTCTTCCACTAAGGCGTGTGTGTCCAGGGCATCCGGATGGTCGTAGTTGATGTGCTGTCTTTCGGTAGGCGGGAGTTCGCTACGGTCACGGTAGTAGGAGTCGTGTTGAATCACAGACACGCGGTATGCGCCCAACAATTGTACGAGGCCGTTCACTACAGTGGTCTTTCCGGAGCCCGACCCACCGGCGACACCTACAATCAACGGGCGGTTCACGTCAGCGACCAAGCCCTTGTCATGACATCTTTCATTCGGGTCGCCGAGTCATGATGAGTGTTTCCCCATCCATGCGCCGCCGGCGGTATCCCAATAGGTGGAACACCTGCAGCGCGAGCCAACGGGCAACACGACGATTGATCACGAGTGTGTGCGGGCTGTCAGGACTCCTTGCCACTCCTGGCAGCCAGTGGAGGACCGAGTCCAGTCGCATGTAACGGAGTGTCGCGGATACGGTCAGCCAAAACGTGCTGAACTCCCGCATCAGGAAATAGCCGTCAGCACCCTGTGACTGGTACAAAGGCAGAAGCACGCGACTGTCCTCTGCGGCGGTCAGCTTGCCTGACCGATCGTGTGCCAGTACATTGCCGGCCCGCACCATCTGGAAACCGGCAAACCCCGGATCCATTGCAAATCCGTCGTCGGGGTCAACCTGGTGACGGTACCTAACTTCCAATGCGCGGGGAAACGGTCTGCTCACTTCCGACAGCTTGTTGCGCGCGAGTTGGATCCGCAGTGCACAATCTGGGTTCCGTAGCATGTTCAAGACACTCAATCCCATCCAGATGCAACTTTCCAGCAGATCGACAGATGTGGCATCATCGTGCTGCCCGCCTTCAAAGCCCAGTGTCACGTATCCTCGGTTGTTGAAGTACTCCAGGAACGTCCCGTCCAGGTGCTCCTCGAGGCCGAGTATGATAGGAACTGGGAATCTGAGTGCGAAAGAACGGTTGCGCAGTGTGTCCGCCACGAGTCCGAAGGGAGGGCTGCGCCCCGAGGTAGTGTGCAGGTCGACTAGAAACAGATCGCCGCGGGTCTCGGCAGCTGCCTGCTCGATCTCGCGAAGTATTGCTTCTACTTCCAGATCCTCGGTGACTTGCTGACTCGAGTCCGTGTCACCACTGTGAAAGGAGTCTATCCGATCCTTGGTCCAGATCCGGTTGAGGTCCTCGTCTACGTAACGTCGGTTCTGAGCGATCGCGGCCAGATTTCCGGCGATTCCCAGAAGTGTGCCGTGACTTATGAGCTGCTCGTTGTCAAGTTGCGCAAATACACGTTGGAGGGCCGTGATGCCGGCTGGCTCGTTGCCGTGGATCGATCCAATACAGATGAGTGTGGGGCCAGCATTGTCACCAACTACCCGTCCGATCACGCGGCCCATGTGGTGGGTCATCTCGAGCTGAGGAGTTGCTGTCCCGTGCAACGCGGCGTCACTCGTCTTCCAGTTTCTCTTCGAGCAGGCGTTCTGCTATGGGAATGAAATCCTCAACGCTCACGATGCCGACGAGTTTCCCATCCTTGATGACGGGTAAGCTGCGAACCTTTTGCTCGCGCATCAGCGCTATCGCTTCGAGTGTTTCGGTCTCGGGGGCAACACAGACCGGAACAGCTTCCATTATGTCTTTGACCGGAATAGCCGCGGGGCTCTTCATGGCTTGACCCGAGGTGTAGAGTCGCAGTAGCGACCCGTAGGTCACCCAGCCGGCCAGATGCCGCTCGTCGTCTTCTACGAGCACTTGGCGAATCCGTTTCCAGTCCATGAGCAGCGCTGCCAGGTCGACTATCTCATCCGCTTTGACCGTGAACAAATCCGTAGTCATGTACTGCTCCACCCGCCGGTCGTGATGTCTCCACCCACCACCTTCGCCGATCGCAGCCAGATCCCACTCGTGCACCGGTAGGTTCTGTCGCTGTCGGTCGGCAGCAGCGGCGGTCAGGGCTGCCATGCGCTCGGCCCGCGTACCGTGTTCTGCCATGTTGGCTAGGGAGTGCGACAGCCACTTGGCACCCGTGAATCCGGTCGTAACCCGCTGTTCAATGATATCCAGGAGCCTGGTTATGTCGTCTGAATCGATTGCAGCTAGCTCGAGGCCTTTCCGGGCCAGAGGAAGCAACTCTTCCAACAGCAGTTGTGGCGCGCTCATGGATGTGTGGTTGAACCACGTGAATCCTGCATCCAGTCCCCTACGCGCGGCGGCAAGCAGATTGGCCCTGGCCTCATCGACGTCCCTCCACTCAGCG
>JAUVRV010000349.1 GCA_030597435.1 Gemmatimonadales bacterium
CTGTGGGCACTCCGTACTGATCCTCACGATCCGGCCAAGCAGGTTGCACTTCACACTGAACAATTGCGTCGATAGGGAACGGGTGGGGATTGTACACCAGAATCGGATGTGTACCCTCTCTGCCTTTGGCCTGTCCGGCAGCTAACGCGTAAAAGGCGCGTGTCTTCACCCTCGATGCCAAAGTCAGGCCGTAACCCAGTTCCGCAATTGCACTGGCTTCAGCCGATGGAATCGATGTACCGGTCAGGATATCGTGAAACTCGTTGGCCAGCATTGCACGGGTTGCTTCGGACAACTCGGCGTCCGGATACTCCACCAGACCTTGAGCCCACGCAGTCGTTGCCATCTTCTCTGATGAATACAGTTCGTTCTCTAGCCGACGGTGCAGCCGCTTCAGTCGCATCATCGAGGTGTAACAGCCAACCGCCCAGGGATTCAGATCGCCTTTATGAACGGGAAGCTGGCCACTTCTGGCCCGTAGGTCGTCGAAGTACCGCTCGGGCGTGGAGTGAACGATCCGTGCATCACGGGTCTCGTTAATGAGGGCCGCAATGTGGCGGAGATCCTGCCTCGACGGCCCGCCGCCATGATTGCCCACGCCCCACGGTATTTGGCAGACCTCCTTGTGAGCGTCGCGGACATTCCACTCCTCGATCTTTGCGCGCGCGCCGCCGGGTGCTGAGTTGTAGTGCGCTTCCGCGACCGCCGCCGTGACCCGTGAGCCGTCGTAACCCACCCAGGTGAACTCGGTGGCCGGTAACGGAGCCTCGTCTGACTTGGGCCGGCAGAACCAGTACGAGTCATATCCGCTCTTGCACAGGATCTGAACGAGGCCGCGTGTGTGACCGAAGGGGTCGAGGTTGACGGCCGTGCGTGGCTCGACCCCGAACTTCTCTCGGAAATACCGTTTGCCCACGAGGATCTGCCGCACGAACGACTCACCACTCGGCATGTTGCAGTCGGGTTGCAGATACCAACCGCCCATCACGTGCCATTGGCCGTCTGCTACCAGCTTGCGGATGCGTTCGAAGAGTTCGGGGTCATACTCATCTACCCACTGATAGAACTGAACCTCGTTTCGGTTGAAGACGAAGCCCGGGAACTCTTCGCACAGATCGCACACGGTGCGAGCTAGGGCCAGCGCCTCGCCGGCGCCTTCGGGCCATTCCCACAGCCAGACGGGATCGAGGTGTGAGTTGCAAAGCAGGTGGATGGTGCGCGTGTGAGTGTCGGGCATTGTTTTGTGTGCGTGTTGTTATCTGTGATGCTGCTGCTATGGAATCTAGCGGTTCATTCGGGCTAACAATGCACTTCAACCGTTACGTCTGATTCCAGCAGGGGCAAGCGCACTCCTTCGTCCTGCCATTTCAACTCCTGTGAGCCCACACGCCCTCCTCGCTCCGATTCCGTCTGAGCCCTGCGGACCTCTAACTCGAGCCGATGTCCTCGCACCCGGAGTGAGGCATCCATGTGGTCGAGCCCCCTGAGCAAATGGGGCCGGATGGTGATTCCCTCATTGTCAGGGTGCACTCCGAGTAGGTGATGCACGTAGAGCGTGATCAACTCGGCCCAGGTCCAAGGTGTGAATCCTACCTGGGGATACGGAGGTGCAATCCGCGGTCCGTCGAACTCGAACCAGGAGCCGGCGATGCCACCGGGCTTGCTTGCCAGCCAACGTAGAATCCGCCAGACCTTGTCGTCGTCGCCGGCCTCGGTGTAAGCGCGGGCCACGAACAGTGATGCGAAGGGCCACGGCCCCGCCGAGTCCGCCTCGCTACTGGCGTTGTAGCGACCGTAGCCGCCACCATCCCACCACTGATTCCAGAGCTCCTCCACGTGAGCGAGTGTGTCCCGAGCCAGCTCACCCGTGGGATCGATGAAGCCGTGGGCTATTGGCAAAACCGATGAAGTGTCGGGATCGAGGTAGTGTGGACCGGCCTCCTTCAGCGGGATCCCGTCCGGCAGCATGCAGTGAGACGGTGCGGTAATAGTTTCTTGCCAGGCTCCGTCGATGCCGCGTCGCTTGATGAAATGGCCGTTCTCCACCAAACGATACTGCGGGTCGTCGAGCATGGCATCCCGTAGCTCTTCCGAGGCTTGCGTCCAACGCTCTCGGTCGCCGTCCGCACCAATCAACTCGGCCAGGTGAGCGGCATCGGAAAGGCCGAGAGCGACGAAGAACTGATGCATCAGCTCGAATCCGTCCTCGATGCCGTGCCCCTCGTGCCGTTCCCAATACTCGCGCTGATTGTGCAGCAACCCGGACAGCTCATGGCGAAATCGTTTACCGAACGGGAAAGCTGCCAACTTCTGGACCTTGGGCCAGCGTGACTCCACCAACTCGATGTTGCCGGTCCAGTCGACATAGGTGCGAAGGGCGGCCAACAACTCACCGTTCTGATCCAACTCGATCTCGGCGGTCGCACGACGTTGCCCGGAATCGACGGTGTCACCCTCAGGGGAAACGAAGTCATCCAACAGCCTTGCAAGCATGACGCCGGCTAGCTGGTGGTCTCCCAGTCGAACCAGCGCTTCCGTGACATGAGCCTGATCCCGTACCCACTCCAGGTTGTACTGCCAGATACTGCCATCCATGCGGCCGCTGGCATCCACTGCAGCGGTTAGCTGGCTGCGGGCTGCAGTGAACATATGGTCCAAATCCGTGTCGTTTGTCCGAACGCTGGAGATCTCGTGCCAGTACCGAATTGCCGCCCGGACTGGAGCGGTGTCTGGCTCCCAATGGGATCTGACGACAAAACCGTCTCCGCTTGTCACTACCTCATATGTGAGCAGAGTAGTCGCTGACCTGCGGCCCGCGAATTCGAGTAGCTGCTCATTGGCAGGTTCAGCCTGATATGCGAGCAACGAGATGGGCGTGTCTGCGCTGCCCCCCTTGTGCACTTCAATGCGCCGGCAAAGGCGTGGGCTCCGTCGATCGGGGCAATAGAAGATCTCGTCTACCTTCAGCGATCCGGCCGACCACGACACTCGCACCGCGGGCACCTGATCAGTTTCATCCCAGCGGGCGCGGAGGCTATTTGGCTGAGGCTTGAACACGGCGTCACCGATTCGCACCGCGATCACCGTTTTGGCCAGCCCCGTTTCCGGTTCGCAGGTCAACGCGGCTCGCTTGGGTCCAAACTGCTCAGGGTGCATGACGAGCAGTCCCAATGGTGTGCCCTCACCCGAGCGACATACCTGAACCGCCGCTTGGATGTGTCCGTTTCCTATGAAGAAGTAATCGCCATCGGCCAGCCGCGTCCGTACGTCAGGCGGGCCGACCGCGGGATCGTCGGTATAGAAGTGCTCCTGCATGTCCATTGGACCACCCCTTGATGTCTGATCGCAATACGGAATGGGCAGAGTAACTTACTAAAATCCGCCGTCTCTGGCGGAGCGCTATTCGGATCAACATCTTATCATCTTCCATGGCCAATACTCCCGCATACCGAATGAAGCCGAACACCTGGACTACGCCGCTCCTTGTCGCTCTCATGCTGACTCAGTCCGCTGGGGCGCAGGAGACGCCCTCCTCGGGTACACGATCCTGGGAGGAGCTACGTGCCCGGCCATATCCTCAGTGGTTCACGGAAGCGAAGCTGGGGATTTTCATCCATTGGGGCGTTTACTCGGTAGTCGCCTACGGAGCCAAGGAATCGTACGGGGAATGGCTGCTACGAGGTCTTCAGACAGGCGACACGATCCGGACAAACTACGTACACCAGCAATTCGGAGAGGACTTTATCTACAGGGATCTGGCGCCGCTGTTCAAGGCTGAGTTATTCGACCCGGTAGAATGGGCCGATCTATTTGAGAGAGCTGGCGCGCATTACGTCGTTCTGGTCACAAAGCACCACGACGGCTATGCACTC
>JAUVRV010000164.1 GCA_030597435.1 Gemmatimonadales bacterium
ACCGAGACTCCCGAGCCCGACCACCAACAAAGTCTGATCCTGGAACTCCATATCCAGATTCTTGTCCTTCACAGCGTCCGTCTGCGTTCTCCCCCAAACGTGGTCCTCTTGTCTGTCGGAGTGGATGTCCATTCCGCCGATCAACGAGAGCATGATCGTGAGGGAATGCTGGGCAATGGCACGCGCGGCCATGCTACGAATCGAGGTGACCACCATGTTCCGTTCCCGGAGAATCCGGTTGGTCTCACCCGGTGGCGTGCCGCTTGTAAAGCATCGCGCTACTCCGACGCTGCCCGACTGAATCCAGTGAGCGTCCGGGCCGATCTCCGACATCAGCCTGGCCGAGCATCCCATTCCGAGTACCACCTGAGCATCCGCCAGCACGCCGCGATCGAACGCGTCTGCTCCATTCCTGACCGGAATTAGCTCGACCCCGGGAGCGACTGTCTGCAGGAACGCCATCCGCTCCTCGCGTCGATCCCACTCCTCGGGAACAACGACGACCACCTTTTGGGGAGGAGCCCACCCTGGTACCTCTCTAACCGGCACAGCGTTTTCGCGCAGATTGAAGACCTGTACCAGTTCTTCCGGGGTAAAGTCTTCATATGCCCCGGTTGGGGGACCTGACGGTTCGGGTGGGGCCTCCTCGCCTGCGGAACAGGCGAAGTTCAAAACGCATACGCTAGCCAGAAGAGGCAGCGCCACGAGTTGCCTGCGATTCAACTGTGCCGTCGACATGAGAGTTCCGTACCTTTCCGTAAGGAGTTCACTGAACTGTGACGTTTACGGCCACGGACACACACGATCACGGACTTAATAGGACACGGACACAATCGCTCGGTGATCTAGGACGGTCGGTTTCCGCGACATACGAACTCCGTGTCCGTTAGAGTCCGTGGCCGAGGTTGTCCGTGGCCGTCGCTCCCTAAGGCACATCCATGTAGCGCAGTCTCCGAATCGACAACAGCAGGAAGCCGCCAAACACTGCAACCGACGCGACTACCGTGAAACCAAAGCTGAAGTCGTCGAACCCGGCAAATCGCCGTGCATCGAACCAGTGCATCCACGCGATCGAGAAATAACGGACGCTGAAGAGCCGCACTCCCATCACGAAGCTCGAAAAGAAACCTTCCCATAGCACTATGTAGAGCAGGCCGTAGCCGATGGCGCGCGTGGTCTTGAGACCGAGCCAAACAAAGGCGGAGGAGTACAACGCGACCCCGACGACCACCGCAGCGGTGACCGCAAGTGCAGCACGGATATCGGCGCTGTATGCGAAGTAGCCCGTGAGGAAGGCACTGATCGCCATGAACGGACCCGCCACGCAGATGGCAGCGAGCAGCTTGGGCACGACGATTTGCCAGCGGGGGATGGGAGCGAGCGTCAGGTTCGCGAGTGTCTTGTCTTCTATCTCGTTCGCGAACGCGGCACTTGCAATGGCAAGTACCACCAGCGGCGAGATCGCACCGGCGAGTATACTGCTGAGCACCCCTATCTCAAAATCTGCGACGGACGGTGCATCTTCAAAGCTCACCATCAGCACGCCAACAACGACTGGCAGCAAGGCAAGCAGTGACATGATCGTCAGTCGCCACTTACCAGAAAGCTGGCGCAACGTGAGTAGGAAGATGGGTAACATCGCTAGCGCTCCACCAGATAGCCGAAGACGCTTTCCAGCGAATCGTCCAGTGGCTCGACTCGTCTCAGACTGATTGCCGCCGACTGCGCGAGACGGGGCAGCTCGATCTGCAGGTCGCGCACGTTTCTGCTGAGCACCACGAGCGTCCCATCGGGATCGACGTTCACTGCGTCTACCGACTCGAGCCTGACAACGGCCGCGGCCAATTCACGTGGCGAGTCGGAAACGACCAGGACGTGATACGGCCTTTCGTCCAACGCTACACGAATAGCACGAAAGTCACCCGACGCCGCCAGTTTGCCGTTCACGATCAACAGGACCGTGTCCGCGAGTTGCTCCACCTCTTCGAGAATGTGTGAGGAGAGAAGGATGGTCCGACCTTCCGCAGCGAGTTGGCGCAGCAGGGTCTGGAAGTGCACGCGCTGTCTGGGGTCGGCGCCATTCAGCGGTTCGTCGAGAATCAAAATTTCCGGATCGTGTACAAGGGTTGCCGCCAATCGCATCCGCTGGCGCATTCCCCGGGAATAGGTACCCAGGGGACGGTGCGCGGCATCAGCGAGATCGACAAAACCGATCGCCTTGTCTACGGCTGCCTCGTCGGTGACACCCCTCAACCGACCCATCATCCGCACGAAATCACGGCCCTTCATGAAGCCGTACACCGTTTCGTGTTCCGACATCACACCCATACGCCCGTACAGCGGCGGGTTGCGACGAACCGGCTCTCCAAAAACCGTCACAGTCCCGTCGGAAGTTCCGGTAAGGCCAGTCATCATCCGCAGCAGAGTCGTCTTTCCGGCGCCGTTCGGGCCGAGCAGGCCCGTGATGCCCGGTGTGACATCGAACGTGACATCGCTTACTGCCACGACGCTGCCGAACCAACGCGACACGTGGTCGACCCTGATCACGGGCGCTGCACCGTTCGTCGTCATGGTGTCAACCGCCTGTAGCGCATCCACAGCACGCCTGCCGGACCTAGTGTCCACAAGAAAAACCAGCCAACCAGAATCCAGGACGAAAGCTCCGCGGCCGGAGCGTCGCGGGTAATGACACTGGGCTCACCGAAGATCACGTCGTTCACGTGTACCGGGATGTTGCTCAGGTTGAACATGGAGATCCACTGACCCGCCGTGCCACCGATTTCGGCAGCGAGACCAGTGGTGAACGGTGTTGTTATCACGAACAGCCCAACGAGGAACACGGCCGCGTACGCACGCCGGGTCGTGAACGCGGCGGTGAGCAATGCCAAGGTCGTCGTGTAGGCGGCAAGCGGGATCGCCGCCGCAAGGAACTTCGGAATATCGAGCCAATTGTCGAGCACGTATTCGACCGGTTGTGGGTCACCCATGATCAGGCCGATCCACAAGATGAACTGGGGCAGCCAGGCAACCGCCACCATCACCAAGAAGAATGCAAGCCAGCGGGAAAAGACGTAGTCCGAACCAGTGAGCGGTCGCAACAAGTACAGATTGATCACACCCTCACGCCGGTCCGGGCACAACAACTCCGGTGCGCCGACGGCTGCAAACACAAAGAAGATGATCGATGCGATTCCGTAGAAGTCGGAGTGCGACGGCAGGTTCAGTTGTTCCGCATCCTCAGGGCCGATGAGTCGATCGGCCGCGCCGGCCACCAGCGCCATGATGATCGCGATGAACACCAGAACGGCGATGAACAGCCACGGCAATACCTTGGCTAGCGCGCCACGGCCAAACCCCAGGGAGGTTCGCACGCCGTTCTTGACGATAGAGATCCGAGCGCGGCCTCGCCCCTCGCGCGGACCAGTATAGTTCTGGTACCCGATATCGAAGACGGTACCTTCGCGTTTCGTCACCCCTGGTTGTGCCGTCATGGAGACAGCTCGCTTGCGAAGTCTTCGCCTTCGTGTTGAAATAGCTCGGCCAACGCACGGCGACGCGGTGCCATACGGCGTAGCGGCGCTTCAGCCTCCACCAGCGCATCTCGCACCTGGTCGTAGACCGTTTCGTCGGGGCCTTCGATGTATAGTCCGTGCCCGTCTGTTGTGACCGCCACGCCACGTTGCTCTAGCGCGGCAACGAGACGCTCGCGGTTGCCGTCGACTTCGATGAATACTGTCTCGGTCTCCTTCGTGAAGTGCGTGACTTCACCTGATTCCACCAGTCGTCCACTCTGCAACACGATGATCCGGTCACAGGCGCGCTCGACATCGGCCATGAGATGGGATGAGAACAAGATGCTGATGCCGAACTCGCGGTGTGTCTTGCTCACCAGCTCGAGCATATCTTCACGTCCACCCGGGTCGAGTCCCGCGGTCGGCTCATCCAGAAACACGAAGGAAGGATCGTGCACCAGGGCCTGGGCCAGCTTCACCCGCTGCTTCATGCCAGTCGAGTAACCACCCATCGAGCGGTAGCGTTCCTCGAACAAGCCCACGTGCCGCAACGTGTCTGCCGCGCGTGTGCGCGCGTGTGGCGGCGGGAGACCACTCACCTCGGCCATGTGGCCGAGAAACTCAGCGGCCGTGATGTTGCTGGGCAGACAGTCGTGCTCCGGCATGTACCCCAGTTTGGCGCGCACCGCGATGCTTTCATGCGCGTCCTGGCCCAGCGCCTTTGCCGAACCGGACGTCGACGGGATCAGACCCAAGAAGAGCTTGATAGCCGTACTCTTCCCCGCACCGTTCTCACCCAGAATGCCGGTGATCCCGTCGGAGATGTCGAAGCTGACGTCGTCGAGCGCAACGACGTCCTTGTAACGCTTCGTCAGGTTCACAGCGGTGAGCAGTACTTTCACACTATCCACTCCCACAGGCAGCTTGATAACCGTAGTCACACGCACGGCCGATGTAGAGTGCTGCCCTTCCTGGCGACCGATCCACACCAGTGCCACTCTGGTACAGACCCCCGAGCATGTAACACGCCTCTCCGTATCTGCGGTTGCACGTTCCACGATACAGTTCAACTGCACGCTCGAGGTCCTGATCCACGCCCACACCACCGGCGTACAGATCGCCTAGCTCGACGCAGCCTGCCCACTCTTCACCGTCACAAGCTTGCTCGTACAGTTCGGCTGCTCGAGCCAGGTCCTGAGTTACACCCGCTCCTGCAGCATACGACTCGCCCAGGTTGAAGCAGCCCAACATCTCGACGCTGTCGCACGCTTGCCGGAACAGATCTGCGGCTCGAGCGAGGTCCTGAGTTACACGTGCGCCTTGTTGGTACGCGAGTCCAAGATTGGTACAGCCCAGCATCGAGCCACCGTCGCACGCTTGCTCGAATAGCCCCAATGCAAGCCTGAGATCGGGCACCATGCCAATGCTGTCCCGGTACATCACTCCGAGCTTGTTGCAGCCGGCTGTCGCGCCGCCGTCACAGGCTCGGCGGAACATCGTGAGCATGAGCCCTTTGTCGGCGACTATGCCCCTCCCGTTCTCGTGCACGCGGCCAAGCCGGTAGCAACCCTGCGCCACACCACCATCACAAGCCTGTCGTAACAGCCTGGCTGCCCAGGTGAAGTCGCGTAGGACGTGATCGCCCGTCACGAGCTTGTACCCAAGCTCGTTGCAATCTGCCACGTTCCCATCCTCGCACGACAGCCGCAGCCTTTTGGCCTCAGGATTACAGGCGAGCAAGGCGACAGCCGCCACGACGAGCAGCAACTTACCGGCAGCGGCAGTTGAGAGGCGGGCGTTGTTCTCGGGCATGGGGCCTAGAAAGTACGAGTTCTCGCAGGGAAGCGCGAGGGGCGGGGTGTCCCGACGAAGTGGTCCGAGTCTGTGCTACTCGCAACTTCCTCCACACGATGCCCCTAGGAGGAACTCGGACCCGGAGTGAAGTGTTAACGTGCGGCTATCACTCCATGAGAAAGGAGAGGCGGGAGCCCAACTCGTATTGTGTGAGGTCCTTGAGTTCCGGGGATATTGCTTCAAGCAGTTGCGACAGGGCTACGGTCCCGTAAGCAAACAACTTGCGCTTCTCCTGGCCCGAATGCGGTCCTGCCACCGTCGCGCTCTGGCGAGGGCGAATATTCTCCAGGCGCCGATCAATTTCGAGCGACGCGAACCGACGCTCGCACTCAGCGACGATGCTGGTCAAGACATCACGCGTCCTCGACACCAAGCCAGAGAAGTCGGTCGCTCGGTCGACGAACGACACCCGTCTCTCCTCGCCGCCGAACGAGCCGTATAGATCCAGGAACGCGGTAGTCTCACGTTCACCTGTAATGGATCCTGTTGCTGCTGTGCCACTCAATCGATCCATCATCACGCTAGCACTCGGCCGGCCGAGATCACTGGCCAGGCTCCCGGTCTTGCGGCGGCTCTGTGTCACTCCGGAAGGTGGCTTGCCAAACACGCCAGCGAAGGACGTGTCGTAGGCAATCGTGAGTTCGGACCCCTCAGACCGTGCGACCAGTTCGGAGTCACCAAAAGTGAAGGACGTGACCAGCCTCTGAGCTGGCACATGCAGCAAGTCCTCGCCGGCGAGAACAACTGAACTCACCCCACGCTCGCGCAGCGCACTCGCCGTCTCTTCCATCTTCTTCTGATCGGCATCGGCAAACCAAATCTCCGGCGCTGGGAAATTGGTCTTCATTCGCGCCTCGGCGGGCGTGAGTCCGAAGTAGCGGGCGGTCACGGCTGGATCGACGCCAGCGTGCGGCGGGTTGGAGACGACTAGGGTGTACACACTCATAATCCCTCGGTCGCAGGTTCAGATCCACAGGGCCCATTCCCAAGTTCCCCGTAAATATCCAACTTGCACGAGGGATCTGGTAGGGTCTATCGCGAGATTGTCACTAATTGTCTGACCGGGACGAACTCAGGCTCTGCGACGATCCCCCCACTCTG
>JAUVRV010000007.1 GCA_030597435.1 Gemmatimonadales bacterium
CCGGTGCTCATGTTGCACAACGACGAAGACACGGCAGTCCCATGGTACCAGGGTATCGAGTACTTCGTGGCGCTCCGGCGACTGCACAAGCCTGTCTGGTTGCTCAATTACAACGGTGAGCCGCACGGTCTCAGAAAGCAGCAGAACCGTTTGGACTGGACGATCCGGATGCAACAGTTCTTCGACCACTACCTGAAGGACGCACCCGAGCCCGTTTGGATGGCCGAGGGCGTTCCGGCAGTCCTCAAGGGGAAGGACATGGGACTGGAGTTGGTGGGAGAGCCGAAGCCGGCGACAACGGGCGGTGGTGGTAGGTAGTACAGCCACCAGCTCCGATCGTAGTGAACCGGACCCCGGGGATCAAACCCCGGGGTCAGTCGTTGTAATGGTTACATTTGCTGTTGTCTTTCTGCGCGGGCATCCCAGCATGGTGCGAGCTCGCGAACGGTATGCAGAGAACTGCGACACAATCCCGGAGAGTCATGAGATGAACCGCTATGCCTGCTACGTGCTTGCCGGTCTGTTGTTTGTTCCGGCACTCGCGAACGCCCAGTCAAAGAAGATCCTGGACCACGACGCGTACGATATCTGGAAGGGGATTGACGACCAGGCGATTTCAAACGATGGACGCTGGATTCTCTATGACCTGACTCTTCAGGATGGAGACGCTGAACTCGAGGTCGAAGCCCTCACCTCAGATGTGACTTACAGCATACCAAGGGGTTCTTCAGCCCGGTTCACAGACGACAGCCGCTTCGTGGTAATCCTGGTGCAGCCGGAGAAGGCCGCCGTGAAGGAGGCGCGACAACAGAAGAAAAAGCCCGATGAGCAACCGAAGGACTCACTGGTGATTCTCGACCTCACCACCGGTGACATGGTCAAGGTCGAGCGCGTGAAGGGGTTCGCAATACCCGCAGACGCGGGTGGCTGGGTTGCCTATCTCCTGGAGCAGGAGCTGGACGAGGCTGGTGAGACGCAGGAGGGGCAGGAGGGACAGGAGGGACAGGAGCAAGGGGAAGCGGAGTCGAGGAAGGAAAAGAAGGACAATCAGATCGGTACGACCCTGATCGTCCACAATTTGTCTTCCGGTGCTGAGCAGCGTTACGAGAGCGTGACGGAGTATGCGTTCTCCAAGGAGGGGCAGAGGCTGGTTTACACGGCATCGAGCGAGGACGGTGCGGCCGATGGTGTCATGGTCGTGGAACTGGGTAATGGAGCGGTAACATCGCTCATGAGCGGAGAGGGGATCTACAAATCAGCGGTGTTCGACGAAGCTGCCGAGCAGATCGCATTCCTGTCGAATCGCGATGACTACCAGGCGGACCAGCCCGCATTCGGTCTCTATCACTGGCGACGGGGCGATGCTGAAGCGGGTTCCGTGGCCAACGCTGGCACTGCGGGGATTCCCAGCGGATGGTGGGTGAGTGAGCGGGGCTCGCTGTCGTTCTCAGAGAATGGCGCACGAATCTTCTTTGCCACTGCGCCGAAGCCGGAGCCGGAGGTGGAGGACGATACACCGGAGGACGAACGCGTCAAGGTCGATATCTGGCATTGGCAGGACCCCCTCCTCCAGCCCATGCAGCTACTCCAAGTGAGCCGGGAACGGAACCGCAACTACAGCGCAGTCGCTCACCTGCATGACGGTCAGGTGGTTCAGTTGGCCACGGAGGAGGTCCCGAGGGTCGACGTGGGTCAGCATGGAGACGCCGACCGGGCACTGGGCAGCTCGAACATGCCGTACAGGATGGAGATGTCATGGGAGTCGCCCGGCTTCAACGATATCTATCTGGTGGACGTCAACACCGGTGAGCGGACAAAGGCCATTGAGAAACTGCAAGGCAGCGCCAGCCTATCACCTGGCGGCAACTACCTTTACTGGTGGGATCGCAGTGACCGGGCTTGGTATGGCCGCAAGGTAGAGGAGACAACCGCGGTCAATCTCACGGCCCGGCTGCCGTATCCCGTTTTCAACGAGGACCATGATTCTCCTTCCTTGCCGTCATCTTACGGCACCGCGGGCTGGACCGAAGGGGATCGCGAGTTATTGATCTATGATCGGTACGATCTCTGGGCAGTAGATCCGGAGGCACGCAGTGCACCGCGGAATGTCACGGAGGGCCATGGACGGCGTGACAGTGTTCGCTTCCGCTACGTCCGTCTGGATCCCGACGCCGAGTTCATCCCCCAATCCGATCCAATCCTGCTGTCGGCGTTCAACCTCTGGACCAAAGACGCCGGGTTCTACCGGGAAATAGTCAGCGGCGGTCGCGTACCCGAACAGCTAGTGTTCATGGCTCGGCGTTTCTCCACGCCCACTCGGGCTGAGGACGCCCAAGTGCTGCTGTTCACGCGGTCGAGTGTCGCGGAGTTCCCCAATCTCTGGGTTAGCGATCTCGGTTTTGCCGATATGCGGCAGGTCAGTGATGCCAACCCGCAGCAGGCAGAGTATCTGTGGTCCACGGTGGATCTGATCCAGTGGCGGTCGACGGATGGCCGGTTGTTGCAGGGTCTGTTGTACAAACCCGAGAACTTCGATCCGTCCCGCAAGTACCCTCTGATGGTGTACTTCTATGAACGGAGTTCCAACAACCTCCACGCGCATTACGAGCCGATCCCGCACCGCTCAGTGATCAGACCAACATTCTATGCCAGCAGAGGCTATCTGGTCTTCATACCCGATATCGTGTACCAGACCGGCTATCCTGGTGAGAGCGCTATGAAGTGTGTGACGCCCGGCGTACTGGACCTGATCGTTCAGGGGTTTGTGGATGAGGAGAACATCGGGGTCCAGGGACACAGTTGGGGCGGCTATCAGATCGCATATATGGTCACTAAGACAAACCTATTCAAGGCGGCTGCGGGAGGTGCGCCGGTGTCTAACATGACC
Organism: Gemmatimonadales bacterium; assembly: GCA_030597435.1. Taxonomy (GTDB): domain Bacteria; phylum Gemmatimonadota; class Gemmatimonadetes; order Gemmatimonadales; family GWC2-71-9. The sequence continues at coordinate 2,888 of JAUVRV010000007.1, forward strand.
AGCGCATACGGTGGCATCCGTTGGGGGTCAGGGATGAGCCGGATGTTCCAGTATGAGAGGACCCAGAGCCGATTGGGGGCAACGCTGTGGGAGGCTCCGATGCGGTACATCGAGAACTCTCCCATCTTCTGGGCTGACAAGGTCGATACTCCGCTACTCATGCTGCACAACGATCACGATGGAGCCGTGCCCTGGTATCAGGGGATCGAGATGTTCGTTGCCCTGCGCCGGCTGGGGAAGCCGGCATGGCTGGTCAACTACAACGACGAGCCACACTGGCCGACGACATATGCCAACAAGAAGGACTGGAACGTCAGGCTACAGCAGTATTTCGACCACTATCTGAAGGGTGCTCCGGCCCCGGTCTGGCTGGCGGAGGGAATACCGGCAGTGAAGAAGGGCAAGACGTTGGGGCTGGAACCGGTGAGTGAGGGGGCCAAGGCAACGACTGGCGGTGGCGGGAGGTAGGTGGGGAGGGGGGAACAGCATGGCACTGTAGGTGGTTAGGGGGGTACACCTTCAGGCCCGGATGCAGTACGACCGAAAACGTGGTGAAAAAGGCAGTGTTGATGAAGTCTAGATTCGCAGTTCTGATAGGTTCTATCCTCCTGACCGCTCTGGCCACCAGCGACGGCCATGCCCAGCTGGGGCTACCCGAGCTGGACCGACCGTTGCCGGTAGACCCAATGGTCAAGGTGGACACTCTGGAAAACGGCCTGACCTACTACATCCGCGCCAATCAACGTCCGGAAAACAGGGCCGAACTGCGCTTGGTAGTGAATGCCGGCTCAGTCCTGGAAGATAGTGACCAACTGGGGCTGGCTCACTTCGTGGAGCACATGGCTTTCAATGGGACAGAACGGTTTCCCAAACAGGAGTTGGTCGACTACCTGGAGAAAATCGGAATGCGCTTTGGGCCGGAACTCAATGCGTATACGAGTTTTGACGAGACCGTCTTCATACTGCAGATCCCGACGGACTCGACAGAAATAATCACCACGGCGTTTCAGATTCTCGAGGATTGGGCTCGCAACCTGACGTTTGATCCGCAGATGGTGGACAGCGAGCGCGGAGTGGTGGTGGAAGAGTGGCGCATGGGACGGGGGGCTGACTCGAGGATGTTCGACCGACAGTTTCCGGTTCTCTTCCAGGGCTCACAGTACGCCGTACGAATACCACTGGGTGATACGGCGATCATCAAGGGTTTCGAGTACAGCTCTCTCGAACGGTTTTATGAGGATTGGTATCGACCCGACCTCATGGCAGTCGTCGCAGTCGGTGATTTTGATGCGAGTGCGATAGAAGAGTTGATACATCGACATTTCTCGCACCTCGCCAACCCGCCCAGTCCCCGAGAACGAACTGTCTATCCGGTACCGGATCACGACGAAACCCTCATCGCGATTGCAACTGACAAAGAAGCAACCGAGTCTCGGGTCAGTATTTACTACAAACAACCACTGCGTGAGACGAATACCGTCAGTGCATTCAGGCGGCTGATTGTGGAGCGGCTCTACAACAGCATGCTGAATGATCGGATGTTCGAGCTGACGCAACAGTCTGATCCGCCCTTTCTCTACGGCTCTTCTGGTCAGGGGCGGCTCATCCGCTCGAAGGAAGTTTATCTCATCGGTGCAGTTGTAGAAGGCGGCGGCGTTGAGCGCGGTCTCGAGGCGCTTCTCACTGAGGCGGAGCGTGTTGCCCAACACGGATTCACGGAGACGGAGTTGGAACGGCATAAGGCAGAACTGCTGCGGTGGATGGAGCAGGCAAATGCCGAGCGCGAGAAAACGAATTCCTCAGCATACTCGTACGAATACGTGCAGGCGTTTCTCAATAGCGATCCCATACCCGGTGTCGTGATGGAGTACGAGGACTACCAGAGGTTCTTGCCCGCGATTGAGCTGGCGGAAGTGAACCGCTTGGCGCGCGAGTGGCTGGTCGATCGCAACCGTGTGATCATGGTCAACGCTCCCGAAAAGGAGGGCCTGGTCGTTCCGTCGGAGTCAGCACTCCTGGAGGTGTTCGCAAGGGTGAAGGACCGGGTTGTTGAGCCATACGTAGACAGAGTTGATGACGCGCCGCTGCTGGGGACTCTGCCAGTGCCGGGCCGGATTGAGGGCAAGGAACTAGACGAAGAATTCGGAATCACCACGTGGACTCTGTCGAATGGAGCTAGAGTGATACTCAAGCCTACGGACTTCAGGGATGACGAAATCCTTTTCCGGGCTTCGAGTCCTGGCGGGACCTCTCTTGCCTCCGATGAGGACTACATAGCCGCATCCACAGCTGCGGAGGTAGTCGGTTTCAGTGGTCTTGCCAGCTTTGGCATGGTCGAGCTTCAGAAGAAGCTGGCCGGTAAGGCCGTGGGAGTTGGTGCAAGCGTTGGCTCCCTGTACGAAGGTCTTAGCGGAAGTGCTTCTCCGGAAGATGTGAAGACCTTGTGCGAACTCATCTACCTCTCGTTCACCGCTCCACGACGAGACTCCGTCGGATACCAGGCATTGCGTAAACAGATTGACGCGATCCTGGCCAATCGCAATGCCAGCCCAATGGACGCGTTCCAGGATACGTTGACCGCAACGCTCTCTCAGCACCATTTTCGGGCACGCCCGCCAACGGTGGAAGTGTATGAGGAGATGGACCTCGACAAATCGATGGCCTTCTATCGTGACCGATTCGCGGACGCGGGAGACTTCACCTTTGTCTTCGTGGGCAGTTTCGAGGTTGAGCAACTACGACCGCTGGTTGAAACCTACCTGGCGTCACTACCGGCAGCGGGTCGTGTGGAGAGTTGGCGTGACGTAGCGATCAGATCTCCGCAAGGTGTAATCATCAAGGAGGTCAGACGGGGCATCGAGCCCAAGAGCCAAACCCACATCGTGTTCACCGGGCCCTTTGAGTACAGCCGCCAAAACCAATACCTGATAACGTCGCTCGCCGATGTGCTGCAAATCAGGCTGCGCGAAAGATTGCGGGAGGATCTGGGAGGGACATACAGCGTGTCTGTCACGGCCCGGCCCGAACGCGACCCGGTTCCGTCATTCTCCCTTCAGATTAGCTTCGGGGCCGATCCCGAACGGCTGGAAGAGTTGGCCGCAGTTGTGTTCGAAGAGATCGAAGGGTTCAAGACGCGGGACTCATTGGACGCCGATGTGGCGAAGGTCCGTGAGAGCCAGCGCCGCAGCCTCGAAACCAACCTGAAGCAGAACAACTACTGGCTGTGGCAGTTGGTGGCTGCTGACCGGCTCGGGATCGACCCGAGAGAGGTTCTCGTTTACGATTCTCTGATAGAACGACTGGATACGGCAATGATACGGGAGGCTGCCCGGTTGTACCTGCCCACTCAGAACTACGTGCGGGTCTCCCTACTACCCGAAAAAGACGGTTGGCAATAGGGCGTTGGCTGGTCCGTAGCGTTCAGATCCGAACGGTCGGGTCCCGTGCGTGGGACGTCATGAGACAGCCTCATGTATCTCTGTACACCAAATCCGGTGAGAACGCGGGTACGCAAACGGCAATGTATTCCGCTCCCTCGGGATTTGGCGTGCTGTATTGAATCCACTCACCGCGTTGAGCAATGATGGCCTCGCCGGCATTGACGTCGATCGTCCCCGCTTGGTGGGTGACACGAAGCGTACCGTGCAGAACCACAGTGAACTCGTCAAACTCAGGTCGCTGACCCAGCTCAACCCATCCGGCCGGACTCCGCATCCGCGCGATGCTGACTGCGCTCGTATCGGAGTTGACTCGCCCAACGAACTCCTCGATGATCTTGGGCTTGGTGCCGGCGGCGGAGATGCGCGAGGGTACGCGGATGTGAATCGGCATAGAGCTTGCTCCATGTTGGTTGGAGGGCCAGTGGCCTAGCAGTGTAACGTACCGGTCGAAGACGATCGTAGTGGGGAACTTATGGGTATCAAGAACGTAAGTTCAAGCATGAGACACTCGGCAGCAATCGCAACAGTGCGTTTTGCGGCGATTCTCGCGGTCAGCCTGTCGGTTTCTGGCTGCGGAGAGGAGTCGCTACGCGGGCTGTTCGTGGGGTACACCCCGCATGAGCGCTACGAGCAGAGTCTCAAGCGGGCAGGCCTAGACGAGACGGCGCTCGGCCGCGATTGGATCGCGGCGGCAGGTCGAGCGGTTGCGCACCCGGTCTCCATCAGCTCCCCCTATCACGAGGTCAGCTATCTGGACTCACGTGAGGCACATGCTGTGGGTTACCGCGTGTATCTCAGACGGGGACAGATGATCACCGCCCGGTTCGAGTCGGAGAAGGATACGACTTACCAGGTGTTCCTCGACATGTTCGTGATCCCCAACGACTCGGATGGATCGCCCATACTGTTGACGAGCGCGGACAGTCTCGAGCACGGACTGGAATACGTTGCACGACGTGACGGCGACTACATCGTCCGTGTGCAGCCCGAGCTGCTGCGAGGCGGTAGCTATGAGATAACGATCGTCGTGGGAGCGTCGCTGGCGTTCCCGGTCCACGGACACGACACGACGGCTATCAGGAGCTGGTTCGGCGACCCACGCTCGGGCGGTACACGTGAGCACCATGGGGTCGACATCTTCGCTCCCCGCGGTACGCCAGTGATAGCAGTGGCCAAGGGCACGGTGAGGAGCACGCGGCCGAACAAGCTGGGCGGCCTCGTGGTTTGGCTGCGTGACGAGTTGGGCCGCTCCCTGTACTACGCGCATCTCGACAGTCAGGCGGTGAGGCGGGGAGACCTGGTTGAGGTAGGAGACACGTTGGGATTCGTGGGAAACAGCGGTAATGCCCGTACCACACCACCTCATCTCCATTTTGGGATGTACTGGGGGGGGCCATCTGATCCGTATCCGGCCTTGCGGGAACTACCGTCAACTCCGGCTCAGTTCGCCGGCGACGCAAGGATGATAGGCGAGCTGGCCAGGGTAGCCCGCAACACTGCCAGGGTCCGGGAGGAGCCTCGGGGCAGGTCCCGCGTTTTGGTCGAGCTGCCACTCCACACGCCGCTACGAGTTCTGGGTGGAAGCGGTGGTTGGTATCGGGTTGATCTGCCGGACGGTACAGTCGGATTCATCGCCGCGAACTTGACTGAACCAGCGGATCAGCCGATTCGGAGCGCGGTGATCGCTGATGGAGGAGTGCTGCGTGCGGAACCGAAATCCACAGCCGATCCGGTTGAGAGCTTGTCGGCAGGCTCCGAAGTCCCTGTTCTGGGGGCCTATGGTGGGTTCCTCTATGTACAGGCGCCGAGCGGTCGAGCGGGCTGGCTGTCTCTGGACTGAGCGCTTTTCCCTCAGTCCACGCCCGTAGATAGAGACGCGGAGCGGTTCTCCGGCCCCCATCTCAGCCCTCTGGTTTTGGAGACCGAAGCGGACGCCAAGTGCAACCAGGCGGATCCTGTTCGGATCCCCCTCGGCCGTGCCTTGCTCAGCGCATTCCTGAATTCGTCAGCCGTGAGGAACTGCGGCAACTCCGTGTAAGCTCGTCCAAGCTCCCAGTGAAAATGTGCATCTGAACTGGCGGCAGCCGGCAACTCCAGTGCGCCGGCTAATGCCGCAGCTTTGCGGTTCCACGCCGGCAGAAAGGCTCGGGAGTTGAAGACCTCAACCACGTCGGATACGGCAGCGACGCGGTTCGCACGCCTGGTCGGCTGAGTCAGATATGCGAATGGGTGCGGGCCATAAACCAATCCTCCTTGCAGCCGGATTCTCTCGGCGGTTTCCTCGATCGAAAGTCCCGAGGGGACATGGTCGGTGAGGAATAGGCCAATCAGGTGCGTGCCGCAGCGGCAGTGGATCTCCTCTCCGACTATCACGCGACCTGGGTGAGCATGATGGGCGATGAGGGCGCCGTCAATCGTCTCGTGATCAGTTATGGCGATCCTGTCGAGCCCCCGGGCGATGGCCACGCGGACCACCTCCTCTGGGGAGGACCAACCGTCGACAGAGTAGTCGGTGTGGAGGTGCAAATCGATCTTCACGCCGGTGAGGATAGCAAAGGGTATGCCAGGTTCCCTTCGCTGCTTGCATGTCCTCCGTCCGAGGATATCGTTCGCATACTACCAGAGGCGGAGTTCACGAAAATGAGAGCCACGTTCTTGGCGTTCAGCTTGATCGTTGGGGTTACCTCAACCGCATCGGCCCAGGTCGATCTTTCGCTGCTATCGGCCATGAAGGCCAGAAGCATCGGTCCCGCCGGCATGAGTGGGCGGGTTTCAGCGGTCGCTGTGGTGGAGAGAGATCCCAACATCATCTATGTCGGTTCGGCAACCGGCGGCGTGTGGAAATCGGTCGATCGGGGCCTTACATGGACGCCGATATTCGACGACCAGTCCGTGTCCTCGATCGGTGACGTGGCGGTCTTTCAGGCGGCGCCTGACATCGTATGGGTCGGCACTGGCGAGGGGAACGTCCGCAACAGCGCAGGTGTCGGCAACGGCATATACAAGAGTATGGACGGTGGGGAAACGTGGATCCATATCGGCCTCGAGCGATCGGAGCGCATTCACAGCGTGGTTTTGCATCCGACGGATCCGTCAATTGCCTATCTGGCGGTCCTGGGACCCACGTGGAGTGACGGCGAGGAACGCGGTGTTTACAGAACGACAGATGGCGGAACGACATGGGATCGTGTCCTCTATGTGAATGAACGAACGGGCGCGGCGGATTTGGTCATGGATCCCGGCAATCCCAACAAGCTGTTCGTGGCCATGTGGGAGCATCGTCGTTGGCCTTGGTTCTTCACATCGGGTGGGCCCGGTAGTGGTCTGTATGTCACGCACGACGCGGGCGAGAACTGGAAGCGGTACACCGAAGAGGACGGTCTTCCCCAAGGCGAACTCGGTCGATCCGGTATCGCGATTGCCAAGAACGATCCCAACGTCGTGTATGCCCTCGTCGAGGCCGAGAAGAGCGCGCTGCTGCGTTCGGACGATGGAGGCCAGAGTTGGCGTACGGTGAACGATTCGCGTGGGATCAACCCGCGGCCGTTCTACTATGCTGACATCAGAGTGGATCCACTCAATGAGAATCGGGTTTACCGTCTCCACAGCAGCATCACGGTGAGCGAGGATGCCGGCAAGAGTTTCGAGACGGTCGTCTCCAGTTCGATCATACACGGCGACGTGCACGAGCTGTGGATCGATCCAGAGGACAGTCGCATCTTGATAATGGGCAACGACGGCGGCATCGGCTTCTCCTATGACCGAGGAGACAATTGGCGCTTCGTAGAGAACCTGCCGTTGGCCCAGTTCTACCATCTCAGTGTCGACATGGCAACACCGTTCAACGTGTACGGTGGCTTACAGGACAACGGCTCATGGTTTGGACCAAGTGCGGTGTGGATGGTGGGTGGAATCCGCAACGTCCACTGGACCAGAGTTGGGAGCGGTGACGGCTTTGCAACGATGGATGACTTCAGCGCCCCCCGGTGGGGTTACAGCATGTCGCAACAGGGACGGTTGAATCGGTTCGATAGGGTGACAGGTATGCGAAAGGAGATACAGCCGGTTCATCCTGACGGTGAAGATCTGCGCTTCAACTGGAATGCGGCGATCAACGTAGACCCGATGGATTCGACGACCATCTACTTTGGCAGCCAGTTCGTTCACAAGACCACTGACCACGGCGAAACCTGGACCTTGATTTCGCCCGACCTGACCACCAACGATTCGGAGAAGCAGAACTACAGCGAGAGCGGTGGGATCACTCGTGACGCGACCGGTGCCGAGAACCACACGACCATCATGACTATAGCGCCGAGTCCAGTCGAACAGGGCGTGATCTGGGTAGGTACGGACGACGGCAACCTTCAACTCACGCTTGACGGCGGCGATACGTGGGAGAACCTGATCAATCGTTTCGAAGGAGTGCCCACAAACACATGGGTGTCCCACATAGAACCGTCCAAGTTCCACGGTGGCTCCGCATTCGTTGTGTTCGATGACCACCGTCGAGGGAATTGGACGCCCTACGTCTACGTGACGGATGACTACGGCAAGAGCTGGCGTAGCCTGGCAAATGAGGGCCTGGTCGGATTCCTACACACCGTCGAACAAGACCCGGTGATTCCGTACCTGCTGTTTGCTGGCAGCGAATTCGGACTCTACGTGAGCCTGAACGGTGGCGAGAGTTGGTGCAAGTGGACACACGGGACTCCTACAGCGCCGTACCGAGCGCTCGTGGTGCATCCGCGCGATCATGACCTGGCAATGGGCACGCACGGAAGAGGGGTGTACATCCTCGACGACGTCCGGCCCCTCCGGGCACTCGCGACCGATCCGTCGATGGTGGAATCCGCGGTTCATCTATTCGATCCACCACCCGCAATACAATACGCGATGGCAGAGGCCATCGGGTATCGGTCGACCGGCCACGCGATGTTCTTCGGAGAGAACCGGCCCTTTGGGGCCTTACTGTCTTTTTGGGTCGGTGATTCCACGTCGAGTGCGGCCACAATCGAGATCCTCGATGGAGACGAGGTGATTCGGACGATCGAACACGACGCGCAGCAGGGTCTGAACCGGCTCTCGTGGAACCTGCGAGACGACGGCTTCAAGACGCTCACGGCAAGTGGCACATCCACCGGCATGGCTGCTCTGGTGCTTCCGGGTGAGTACTCGGTTCGGGTGATAGTCGGTGGAGATACGGCCAGCGGCAGTATCCGGGTCGATCCGGATCCTCGGCTGGAGGTCCCGAGACGTGACCGGGAGTTGAAGGTCGCGGCCGTTAGGCAGCTCGGTCAGAGAGCCGAAGTCGCGACGGAAGCGGTCGAGCGTATCCGTGCTACCAAGCAGGCGCTCAATACTGCACTGACGGCGTTGGGTGAGCGGGACGACAGTACCTCACAGGAACTGGCTGTAATTGGCAAGGAACTCGACGAGACGCTGGACTCGTTGGCAGCTGTGTTCGTGAGTCCGCCCGGCAGCGGGTTTGGTGGCGATGATCCGCCGGTCTCATCACGGCTCTCACGGGTCTATGGCTCGTTGCAGACGTCGTGGGACGCGCCGACCGAAGCCCAGCGACTGAGACTCGAGCGGGCCGAGGTGCAGTTGGAGAATGCGCTGGCCGAGTTCAACAGTGTGTTCTCCGGGGAGGTGGCAGTGTTTCGCGGGCGGCTGATTGAGGCGGGGTTGGACGTGATCCCGGAGGTGGAGGAGTTGGGGATGGACTGGAGGGGGGACGGAGGGTAACCTGGCACAGGGAAGGGGGAACGGGTAATGGTGCAGTCGGCCATTCCCCGTTTTGCCTTACCCGACTCTCACCTTCGGCTCGATCTTGAGCAATCCGCCGAAACTCCGCTTTCGTCTGCCGAACTCCGCAAGGGCGGCGACGAGGTTGCGCCCTCTAAACTCGGGCCACAGGGCTTTCGTGTAGTACAGCTCAGCGTAGGCCGCTTCCCAGAGCATGAAGTCTGATAGCCGTTGCTCACCCGCGGTCCGGATGAGAAGGTCGAGTTGCTGCACACCTCGGTGAATGAGCGGATCCATGCGTTCGGGTGAGATCTCCTCCGGGGCCAAGGTGCCGCGTTCGACGCTCTTGGCGAGTTCTACGGCGGCTTGAGAAATCATCCAACGAGAGCTGTAGTCGATCGCCAGTCTCAGGTGTAGCGTTGTGCCATGCCGGGTTGCGTCTTCCAGCTCCTCGAGTGTCCTCAGGGCACTGCGGGGAATCCTGTCTCGGCGCCCTATGGCCGTTACCCTGACGCCTTTCTCCAACAACTCCGCCCGTTCTCTGCGGCAGTATTCTCGGAGTAGCCAGAACAACCGACCGACCTCGGTAGGTGGCCTCTTCCAGTTGTCGCTGGAGAACGCATAGAGTGTGAGAGTGGTGACGTCCAGGTTCGGGGCACTGCGAACGATATCGCGCACGCTGTCGACGCCGGCCAAATGGCCCCGCCAGCGAGGTTTGCCACGAGATTTGGCCCAGCGGCCGTTTCCATCCATGATGATGCCAACATGCAGTCCACTCATGTCTTCTCCAATGCTTCGCGTGCTTCACCCAACAGAGTTTCCATCCGATCGATATATGTCTCGAGAGCCTTGCGACCCTTGGCAGTCAGACTGTATTCGGTCTTTGGCTTGCGGTCCTCGAATCCCTTGGTCACTTCGATGTATCCGGCGTTCTCTAGCTTGCGTGCGTGAACGCTCAGGTTCCCGTCACTTGTCTTGAGTACGGCCTTGAGGTCACCAAAAGTGAGGCGTTCCTCGGCGGCGAGCGCCGAGACGATGCCCAATCTCACTCGCTCGTGAACCAGGCGGTCCAGACCGTCGGATGCAGGCTTACCCGCCATGTCTCCACACGATGTCGAACCCGACTGCGATGTGGAGCCCGCCAAACCCAAGGGCTAGCATCACGAGTCCGAGATCGGTCCTCAGGAGAGCCACTGCTCCCAATACCAGGAATGCCATTCCCATCCACCGGATGGCCCGAACGGACAGCGTACCACCGGCGGTCACGCCCGCGCCGTAGAGGGCAAGCCACATGCCAGGCAGCAGCAGAGAAGCAGCGTGACCGTCCAGCGCGAAGGTCAGCATGGCTCCCGCGATCAGGGTCGGTGCCATTACCCAGACCACCCGACGCAGTACTCCGGACCAGATAGGGACGTCTGTGCTGCGGGCCTTCAGCGCGTTGGCGCTGGTGGCGATGGCCACGGACACTGCGGCGGCCGGTATCCAGATTCGCAGGTCGGTCACGCTCTCGGCCGACCGGCTGAGCCAGGCCGCCACCAGTCCCACGATGCCGCTTGCCACCAGTCCCCAGCCGGATACCGCTGTGAAGGTGGAAGCTGTCTCCATGGTGCGCCGGATGTAATCCAGCGTCTCCTTTGCTTCCTGGTGGTCCTGCTGGGTTGGGATCGACACAGTACCTCCCATGGATTTCCGGCACGCAAATAAAGAACTTTATATTGCAAAGTAAAGGCCTACACGGTTCCCGCAAGGGCTCCACGTCACAAATCGAGCCCTGGTGTGATGCTTGATAGAGGTCTTGAATTGAGGGCTACCGGGTCGTTAGAATTTCATCCGCAAGCAACGTGGACTAACAACCTGTATTTTGCCGTGCGAGCGCTGTCATATGTCACTGTTGTCCCTTGAAAATATCTCGAAACGATTCGGCTCCGTAACCGCTGTGGATGACGTTTCGTTCTCGGTCGACCGAGGTGAGGTGGTCGGTTTCCTGGGTCCCAATGGAGCCGGGAAATCCACCACCATGCGGATCATCAACCAGTTCTTCGAGCCTGACGCGGGTGATATCAGGCTGGACGGAGAGCCGCTGATCGAAGTGGCACGGGAGGCAAAGCGCCGAATCGGCTATCTGCCCGAGAACAACCCACTGTACGGGGATATGCTGGTCGTTGACTACCTGGGGTTCATCGCGGATCTCCGGGAACTGGCTGGGGCAGAACGTGCCACAGCGATCGACGATGCGGTGGCAGCCACCAACCTAGCCGAAGTCTACTACCGCCCGATAGGTGAACCATCCAAGGGATCTCGCCAGAGGGTGGGCCTGGCCCAGGCGATCCTGCACAAGCCCGACTTGTTGGTATTGGATGAGCCCACCGAGGGCTTGGACCCCAACCAGCGGGTGGAGATCAGGAGGTTGATCGAGGATCTGGGACGGGAGCACACGGTCATCCTTTCGACCCACGTGCTGCCAGAGGTACAGCACACTTGCTCCCGGCTACTGGTGATTCACAACGGGAAGATCGTTGCCGACGGACCAGTCGACAAACTCGTTGCCCAAGCAAGTGGTGCGGTGCAGATCACTGTCGAGGCAGCCGGTACGGGCATCCCGGAGGAGCTAGGGAAACTGGATGGGATTCGACGGGTAAACGAATCACACCGGGAACCCGGCGGAGTGGTCTCCGTGACATTGACGGCTGATGCCTCGATTGATGTAAGGCCGGCGGTCTTTGAGCTGGCAAAATCCCAGGGGTGGACGCTGTACGAACTGCATCAGGAAGCCAGGAGCCTCGAAGACGTGTTCCAGGAACTCACCACAGCATCGGAATCGGAGTCGGAATGAAAGCGATCTGGACGGTTGCCCGACGCGAGCTGAGGTCGCTGTTCGACCATCCGATGGGATACATATTGCTCGTCGTATTCATCGGGCTGAACGACTTCCTACTGTTTCGTACCGCGTACGCACAATCACTAGCCTCGCTGCGCCCGTTTCTCGAGCTGCTGCCCTGGATGTTCCTCGTGTTCATCCCGGCCGTGACAATGCGTGCGCTGGCAGAAGACCAACGCTCGGGCGTTATCGAGGTGGTGCTGGCACAGCCAATCACGGAGGTCGAGCTGATCCTGGGTAAGTACCTCGGCCAACTGCTGTTCATCTGGCTTGCGCTGGGCCTGACGCTCCTGATCCCGATTAGTTTGAGTCTCGGCGCCGACCTGCAGGTGGGCGTAATATGCGCGCAGTATGTGGGAGCCGGGCTGCTGGCCGCCGCGTTCACCGCGGTTGCGTTGTGGGCATCGAGTCTTTCGGGTAATCAGGTGACGGCGTTCATCATCGGTGCGGCGGTCATATTCCTGCTCATTTTCATCGGACTGAATCCACTCGTTGTCGGTCTTCCCCTGATGCTGAGCAGTGTGGCTGCCAACCTCAGTGTGCTCCCGCATTTCACCAACATCACTCGTGGGGTAATCGACCTGAGGGACGCGGTCTACTTTGTGACGCTCGCGGCGGTATTCCTGGTTCTGGCGTACATGGCGCTCATGGGTCGCAAGCTGGCTCCCAAGGGGGATACACTCAAGCGACTTCGTTTGGGGACGGTGCTGTTGGTGGCTGCGTTGATCGTGGTGAACCTGTTTGGAAGTCACATCGGTGGACGTCTCGATCTCACACCGGGCAAGGTTTACACGCTCTCCAGCACCACCAAGCAGATGTTGGGAAACCTGGAAGACATCGTGTTGATAAAGCTGTTCGCATCGCGCAACATGGATCCACAGTTTGAACTTCTGAAACGCGACATCAACGATTTGTTGGGCGACTTCCGGGCGGCGGGAAATGGCATGGTGCGTCTGACGGTGCGTGATCCGGCAGACGATCCGGAGGCCGCGAGTGATGCGGAGACGTTGGGTATTCTCCGTGTCCAGTTCAACGTGGTTGGTCAAGGGGAGTATACGGTAAAAGAGGGCTACCTGGGCTTAGCGGTGCAATACGCAGGTGAGACAGAAACGATACCTGTCGTAACTCAGCCGGAGAATCTCGAGTACCGCCTCTTGTCGTATATCAGGGACCTGACGCGGGAGTCGGTACCCGTAGTTGGCATGGTGGAGGATCAGGCCGAGCAGGCACGAGGTGGCGGTTTCAACGTTCTGCGACAAGCGCTTGGGGAAGGGTATGAGGTGAGGAACATCAACCTCAGCTCGGACATTCTCGATCCCGATTCAATCACTACGCTCGTTCTGGCCAGCTCACCGTTTTTCCTGGAGGATTCCGTTGTTGCCAAGGTGCAGGACTACCTGAGGCAAGGGGGGAGCGCGCTCATCATGGCGAGCGGCATGCAGTTCAATCCGCAATCACCCCAGCCGCTGGTACAAACGGTTCCGGTGGTTTGGAACCAGGTGCTGGAGCCGTACGGAGTAGCTATCAGGGGAGACATGGTCTACGACCTCGCGTCGCACGAACAGGCCGCGGTTACGGGCAGGGCGGGGATACGATACTTCCAGAATTACCCGTTTTGGCTCAGGGCTCTCAGCACGAGGATGTCGACGGTGAACCAGGGTATCGAGACGATGTTCTTGCCGTGGACGAGTCAGTTGGACACGACTGGAGCGCTTCCGGGGTCTTTGACACCGCTGTTCGTGACCAGCAATGCCGCAGGGTTCGAGGAAGGGCAGGCGATGGTTGCACCACAGCGTCCGCCGGAGGACTATCCCACGGACAATCTGAGTTCGCGGCTGTTGGGTGTAATGGTGAATCCCCTTGTCGCGGACATCACCGAGATGCCCAGTGACGGTGCGTCGACGGCGTTGCCCCCACGTGGCCGGCTGATTGTCATGGGTAGTGGGGAGTTTGCACGTGACAACTGGGTGCGGAATGCCGGTTCAAACATCGTGTTTGCGATGAATGCGGTTGATTGGCTGGTGCAGGATGAAGCGCTGACTGCGATTCGCTCCAAGAATCGTGAACCACCGACGCTCGTGTTTGAGAGCGGTGCAGTCAAGGCGTTCGTTCAGTACATGAACTGGCTTGGCGTTCCGCTGTTGATCATCATGGTGGGTGTGATTCGGTGGGCTCGCCGTAAACAGACCACACGGCGCGTTTACGTACCATTGGCACGGTCGGAGGCACAATGAACCCGAAACAACTAAAACGCGTCGTTTTCGCGCTGGTGATCGTACTGTTTCTCTGGGGCATGGCCGAAATATTGGGTGGGGATCGCAACGACACGGAAACGGGTGTCCTACTGCCGGCGTTGGATTCCAACGAAATCGATCTGCTCATTTTCGAGACTGGTTCGACCAAGGTCGAAGTAGCCCGCTCCGGCAGCTCCTGGACCGTAAACGGATTTCCGGTCTCGCGGGACGCGCTGGACGAACTGTTCGCGGCCGTAGCTGATTCTGCCGCAATCGAGTTGGCTGCAACGAGTGCCGTGGTGCACGAACGGATGGGGGTCGATTCCGTTTCAGGTATCAGAGTGAACTTCACCGCGAGTGGGCAACCGATAGCCACTGTGATATTCGGTAACTCTGGAAGGGAAGCCGGTAGTCGCTACGTGAGACGTGACGGAAGCAACTTCGTTTACGTCTTTACCGGGCCGCTCACACGACTGCTAACTCGGCCGGTCGATCAATGGCGTGACCGGCTGATCGTGGATATCTCTCCCGTCTGTGTTGCCCGAGTTGTCGTTGTGCGGGGTGGTGTGCGGTACTCCCTGTTCCGTGACGGCAGTCAGTGGCGGTTCGGGTCGGGTTCCCCGGCAGACTCGAGTGCTGTCAACAGGTTCGTAAAATGGTATCAAACGTTGGATGCGACGGGTTTTGCAACGGAAGCGCAAGTGGCGGACTCAGTCGACTTCAATCCCCCAGACCGACGGGTAACTCTGCTGGGATCAAGGGGCGACACACTTACCTCTCTCCTGTTCGATTCCACTGCGTCCGCGTATTTCGTACAGGAGGCATCCGGCGGCTACGTATACCGCATTGTCCAGTGGCGGGCCGATCAGATGGCGCCAGCGGATTCGACATTGACGCCTGGCACCGAAGGGGAAGGAAACGATAGTTAGATAGATGTAGGAGGAGAAGAATGAAGAAGGGGAAGGAGGATTGGTAACTCTCTCCTTCCCCTTCTTCCCCTTCTCAATCTCTCTCGCCTGCAGGCAGGTTCGCCCTCAAGTACTCCGTCAACAACGTCCTCAAGTGCAGCGTCGTCCCACGGCCTTCGTATATGCCGTGCGACCGGTTGGGATACGCCATCATGGTGAACTGCTTGTTCGCCGCCACCAATCGGTTGATTAACGCTTCGGTTCCCTGATAGTGCACGTTGTCGTCACCGGTGCCGTGGACGACCAGTAGCTTGCCCTGCAACCGGTCGGCAAACGTGATAGGTGAAGCTTGCCGATAGTCATCCGTATTGTCCTGCGGCAGGCCCATGTAACGTTCTTGATAGATGGTGTCGTAGTAACGAATATCTGGCACCGGGGCAACCGACATGCCCACGTGGTAGAGCTCGGGGTAGCGGAAGATCATGTTGAGTGTCATCGAACCGCCGCCACTCCAACCCCAGATTCCGATTCTCCCAGCGTCGACGTAGGGTCGTTTGCCAATCTCGCGTACCGCAGCGGCTTGATCTGCCGACGCATACACGCCGATCTTGCGATAGATGACCTTGCGCCACTCGCGCCCTCGTGGGGCAGGGGTTCCCCGATTGTCCACGCTCGCAACGATGTATCCCTGCTGAGTGAGCATGAGGTGCCACAGATACGTACTACCGCCCCAACTATCCGTTACTGTCTGACCCCACGGCTCACCATATACGTAGAACAGAATGGGGTATTGCTTGCTCTCGTCGAAGTCAGGTGGCTTCATCATCCAGCAGTCGAGCATCGTACCGCTGCCGTTGTCGACTCGGAAGAACCCGAAGTCACCCTTGTCCAGGGCCGCAACTGCGTCCTTGAGCGATGCGTTGTCAACCAGAGTTCGGGCCACACGGTGATCGGGCAACCCAACGAGGTCGATGATCCCGGGCGCGCCGAAGCTGGAGTGCCGGTGGATCGCCCAGTCAGCGGCGGGCGATATCTGGTACGAGTGCGTGCCTGGCTGCTCGGTGGGTGAAAGTCGTTCGAGTTCTCCACCGCCGATGGGTACGCGGTAGAGAAAACGCTGGGTCGGATTCTCCGGTGCTGCGGTGAAGTAGATCCAACCACCGGGCTCGTCGATGCTCTGAATGCTCACAACATCGTATTCGCCTGGGGTAACCAATTTCACCTCTGCTCCCGAGCGGGAGACTACATAGATGTGACGCCAGCCATCACGCTCGCTCACCCAGGTGAACTGTTCACCGCCATTGAGCCACTGCAGGTCCTCCACGACGTCCAGCCACATATCGTCACGTTCAGTGAGTATGGTGCTGACCTCGCCAGTAGTGGCGTTGCCCAAGAGCAAGTTGTTCGTGTTCTGTAGTCGGTTCAGGTGTTGGATCACGACCTCAACGGTGTTGGCGGCCCACTCCATACGTGGGATGTAGGTGTTACGCGGATCTCCATCGATGTTCAGCCACACGGTTTCGCCACCGGCCGCACTGACGACGCCGACACGGACACCCGAGTTTGTCTGTCCTGCCTTGGGATAAGGGAATGAAATGATCTCGGGGTACAGCGAGTCGGTGTTGTTGATCAGGTGAAAGTCGTCGACGCCATCTGTGTGGAACTGCCAGTACGCGATGCGAGTACCGTCGGGACTCCAACGGAAACAATCCCTCAGGAAGAACTCTTCTTCGTA
>JAUVRV010000277.1 GCA_030597435.1 Gemmatimonadales bacterium
AGCTGCCACAAGCGATGACCATCGAGGCGTTCAACCAACGCTACCCGTCATCGATCCCGGTCGAGACGTTGGCGATTCTCAACCAGGTCCAGTTGGGTACGCGGATGCCCAGGGGATCGCTGGTGAAGCGCGTGGTTGGGGAGCCGGCTCGGTAGGACACGGTACCCCGGTACCCCGGTTTCCCGGTTTCCCGGCCCGCGCCCAGGGTCGGTAGGTGTTAATTCGCCATTCTACATTCGACATTCATCATTCAGCATTCGTCGAGGTACTTCAGAGTGCCTTGAAGGCTGAAGGTCGAAGGCCGAAGGCTGAAGTCTGAAGTGAATGCACCCCGCACCTTGCACTCATTCCTCCGGCCCCACACTGTCCGCCACCAACGGCATGTCCCCAGGATCGTGTGGCAGGCTGCCGCGGCGTGACCGGAGATACGTGAACGGCGTGTGCAACAGGAAGTTCGAAACGCGCGACATGTAAATATCTGCGTACCGCTCGACTTGTGTTGCCAGTTGGCTCTTGTCGTTGCCGGCTCGCATGAGGGGCCCCCATCGGGCGTTGCCAATCGCTCCGGCCGCGGTCGCTAGCGGTGCGATCTGTTGATCGAGCTTGGCCAACTTGCTGCGCACCTTGCCCATCCGATTGTCGATTTCCTTGATTGAAGCATCCGGTTGCGGGCCGTATCCGACCTTCCTCCGCATCGTATCGAGCCTGAGACTGGCCAGTCTGAATTCGTGTTCTTCCTTCTCCGCCATGAGCGTCGATAGTCGACTCTGATCGTTCTGGAACTCGGCCAAGCCCGACAAGTCGGCCTCTAACTCCCGCAGGATGAGCGCGGTGCGCCAACGCAGTATGTCTTTCGATACGTGCACGTCAGTGAATACGTGATCACCTACATAGAGTATCTCGTCGCCCGAGAGGCCTAGGTGATCCTCCACCTGGTCGGCACTGCCTCCCAGATAGATCCCATCGCTTTGAATGCCCTTAGAGCACGGCTCGAGCAGACCCTCCTCGGTGGCTACGCGGAAAACAGGGCTCCGTGTGGTGAAGAATGCCGGCTTGCGCGCCGAAACGATGATCACGTCAAACAGGCTGCGCCACGTCATTCCCTCGGGGAGGAACTGATCGAAAGCGTACTGCATGATCGAACGAGTGTAACTCCACTCGGAATTGGTAATCAGTACGAGTTTCTTGCCCGCGTGGTGCTGATCGAGCAGAGCGAGTGGCGTTTCGGGATCCAGCTCCACGTAGCGGTCGTGATCTGCGGTGATGTCTGCCTTGAGTTCACCTTCAATGTGAGTCTCGTCGGTCGATGCCCTCACGAACCGATACAGGTCCGAGTATCCAATGACTCCCGGTAGCCGGTTCTCGTCCAGCATGTCGACCAACTGGGCGTATATGCAGGCTTCGGAGAGTGAGAACAGCGTGTTCAAGAACTCGTAGCGCTCCTCAGCCAAATCGATGAGTTTTCGAGAGTGTTCGGCTCGTTGGACGCCAAAATCCATCGGGCGCGTCCCGTGGTAAGCCTGCTTCACGTAACCGAACCGATTCGCCTTGAGGATGTTGCCGTTCTCGATATCCAATGTGAGACCGCGGATCACGAGATCCGGATCGAACTCGAGCCGCTCTACGGGCCACCCCAGGGCCAAGAGCTTACGTCTGATATAGCCGTAAGCCTGGCGCTCCCACTCGTCCACCCGATAGTGAACGAGCGTGTAGTCCATATCGTACCCGATCGCCTTGATCGAGCGCAGATTGAGTGTGCGGTTGCAGTAGATGCCCCGTTCACGCAAGGGTGGTGCGTTCTTGTCAGACACTGCCAGTCGATCTCCCAGGTTGCACGAAGTGGTTCAGCGGGCCGTGCCCGGCACCGAGTCCAGGCGCCGATGCAATCGCGCGGTGGACAAAATCCAGGGCATCCGTGACTGCGATCGTCAGCTCCTTACTCGACGCCAAACATGCGGCAATCGCCGACGAAAGTGTACAACCGGTGCCGTGGGTCGAGGTGGTGTCTATTCGCGGATGCTCGAAGTGATGGACAGCGTCTTTGGTCACGAGCACGTCGACCGTTTGGTCCTCCTCGAGATGCCCTCCCTTCACCAGAGCCGCGTTGGCTCCCATCTGAACCAGTGCCCTGCCTGCGGCCACCATCCGTGTGACCGAGTCCACCGCCTCGTCTACCAGAATGCTCGCCTCATCCAAGTTGGGTGTGACCACGGTCGCCAGCGGAACAAGCTGTTCGCGCACGGTACGTTCGGCGTCCACAGCCAGCAGCCTGTCGCCGGATGTGGCAACCATCACAGGGTCGAGTACGTAGTTGGGGAAGCCATACTTCTCGATTGCATGCGCCACCGCGTTCACGAGTTCTGCGGTGGCGAGCATACCAGTCTTGAATGCATCTGGAGCTAGGTCGGTTGCCACGGCATCTATCTGTGCCTCCACCGTCTCGGTAGGGATTGCATGGACTGCAGTGACACCCAACGTGTTCTGGGCCGTGAGCGCGACGAGCACGCTCGTGCCGAACACCCCGAACTGGTGGAAGGTCTTGAGATCTGCTTGGATGCCGGCGCCTCCTCCCGAGTCGGAACCGGCGATTGTGAGAGCGATATTCATGCGTAATGGGTACTCCAGATCCGTGGAAAGCTTGGCTAACGCGACCGTACAGCTAACATTGAAACCCGCAGTCAACCAGCAAGGTAAGGTGCATGGCCTCAAATTTGATTTCGCTGGCCCGCAATTTACAACAGCGCAAGGGACGCAGTCGGCGTGGGCTCACTCTGGCTGAGGGCGTCCGACTGGTAGAGGAGGCGCTCGCCGCCGAGGTGCGGTTCCGCGGCGTGTTGACCAGTCGCTCCCTGGCCAACAGCGCGCGGGGTGGTGCATTGCTTGGGGAGCTGGCGGCTCACGCTATCTCCATTGAGGAGCTGCCCGATCGGGACCTGGCGGCCGTTGCCGCCACGGAAACCCCCCAGGGAGTGGTGGCTGTAATCGAGCATCCCCGCTTCGATCTCTCGGAGATCAACCCACTGCCGCGACATGCCGTACTCGTGCTGGATGGAGTGCAAGATCCCGGGAACGTGGGTACTCTGCTGCGCACAGCCTTCGCACTAGGCAGTCCCGGAGCGATCCTCCTGAAGGGGACTGCCGATATCACCAATCCCAAGGCTGTCCGCGCCGCAGCCGGCGCCAGCTTCAGATTGCCGGCGGCTGTGGCGACAGATGAAGATCTCGCCGCTTGGCTCGACCGCTCGGGCACCACTCTCTGGGTCACCGATGCGACGGGAACCCCGCTTCGGCGGCTCGAACTGCCGTCGAACCTGGCAGTGGTAGTGGGTAATGAGGGGGCGGGCGTACGGTCCGCCATGGCGACACTGGCAAGGAACCGAGTGGCCATTCCTCTGGCGCGTGGTGCGGCATCGCTCAATGTGGCGGTGGCCGCCGGTATCATCCTACACGAGGTGCAACGTGACACCTGACGTTATCGGAATCCCGTTTGCAGGTCTGTTTGGAGCTCTATTCGGCAGTTTTCTCAACGTGCTCATCCTGAGATTGCCAAAGGACGAGTCGATCGTATATCCAGGCTCTCACTGTCCCCGCTGCGACAAGCCAATAGCGTGGTATGACAACCTCCCGGTCCTGTCATGGGTCATCCTCGGTGGCAAGTGCAGACACTGCCGCGAGCCGATTTCGGTCCAATACCCGCTCATAGAACTCACCATGGCCATGCTGTGGATGGCGGCAGCCTGGCATTATGGTCCCAACCTGACCGCCTTGACGGCCGCGGTGTTTGGCACCCTGCTGTTGGGGATCGCAATCACCGATGCCCGGCACTACCTGATACCGGATGAATACACGTGGGGAGGTCTGGTAATCGGTCTGCTGCTCTCTCTGCGCGGTGGATGGGACGGATTACTGCAGGCAGTCATTGGCGCCGTAACCGGTTTCGTGATCCTGTACGTCGTGGCAGCGGCGGGTGAGAAGGTGTTCGGCAAGGAGGCGATGGGCGGCGGTGACATCAAGATGATGGCTATGGTGGGGGCATTCGTAGGTTGGCAAGGAGTGCTGCTCACCATCTTTGGCGGGTCGCTTCTGGGGACCCTGATCTTCGTGCCTTTACAGCTGAAACAGAAACGGCTGGTCCCGTTCGGGATCTTCCTGGCCGCCGCGGCGGGGCTGACTTTCGTGTTTGGGGAGCAGGTCATTGAGTGGTATATGGACTGGGTGATGGGAGGGTGATGATTGACGGGGAAGGGGGAAGAGGGAACGGGGAACGGGGAGCGGGAGATTTGCGATTGACCACCGATCCGGCTCCAAATCGAAAATCTGAAATCGTCAATCGTCAATCGTACATCCTACCATCAACCTTTCGGGCTCTTCTCCTATCAAAAAGGGCGTACAAAGATGATGGCGCCACACGGTGATCGACCTGCGTAACAGACAGCATACTGGCCGAGCAGATTCGGAGGCGGCGGACTGTGCCCTAGCCGCCAGCGGCGATGCGCAGGCGTTCGAACGGCTCTACCGTGCTCATGTAGCTCGGATTCACAGTCTGGTCCGGCGCATGATGGGAGATGAGGCGGCAGACGAGGTAACTCAGGACGTATTCGTTCGGGTGTGGGAGAAGTTGGGCACGTTCCGTGGCGATGCGACCTTCGGGACCTGGCTGCATCGATTGGCCATCAACTTGATTCTCGGGCGGAGGGCAGTTCGGGGAAGGGAACGTGATCGGTTGCGTGACGGAGAG
>JAUVRV010000312.1 GCA_030597435.1 Gemmatimonadales bacterium
GGATATCCTCGGCGCTCCACCGTGTCCAATCTGCTTCGGTAACGAGTCCGGACACCTTACACCACACGTTGGCGTGGCTCGCCAGCTCTCTCATACGCCTGGCCCACGGCTCTATTTCGCCATCACGGATCGGTGGTTTGGCGACATGATCCACCACAAAGCGCTGGTCAGGGAGCCTCTCGACGAGAGATAGCGCCGCGGGGAGCTGCTGTGGATACACGAGAATGTCGTACGTAAGGTCGAAGTCCTGCAGTAGGCTAATGCCTTGTACGAGATCTTCCTGCTCCAGAAAATCAACCGGCTCCGCTTGCGCTATGTGCCTTACACCTCGAAAGCGTTCGAAGCCTGAGAAGTGCTCCAGGCGTTCTGCAAGATTGCTGGCTCGGAGGTCCACCCACCCGACCACGCCCATTACAAACGGGTGATGCTCGGCTTGTCGCAGCAAGAAGATCGTCTCATCCTCGGATTGGTCCGCCTGTACGGCGATGGAACCGTCAAACCCATGCGCCGCGAGCTGGTGCTCCAAATCATCCGGGAGAAAGTCGCGCTCGAGCACGGCCATCTCCTCCGTGATCCAAGTGTCACGGACGGGGTTGTATTGCCAGAAGTGCTGGTGGGCGTCGACCCGCATTACGGCTGCGACTTCTCGAGGTCTTCATGTGCCACCGCGCGCTGCCGAGAGGTACCCAAGCCCTCGATTCCCAGCTCGACAATGTCACCGGGTTTCAGGTAGCGTGGCGGATCGAGCCCTAGGCCGACCCCCGCGGGGGTGCCCGTTGAGATGACGTCGCCAGGTAGCAGCGTCATGAATTGGCTCAGATAGCTGACTACAGCGGGGATACCAAAGACCAGATCAGATGTGTTGCTCTCCTGAAGCAACTCGCCGTTGACCGTGAGCCAGAGCCGCAACTGGTGCGGGTCGGGAACTTCGTCGCGCGTGGCGAGGAACGGGCCGATCGGAGCGAAGGGATCGAAGCTCTTCCCCGTCACCCACTGCCCACCCCTCTCGAGTTGCCAGTCCCGCTCGCTGTAGTCGTTGTGCAGCGCGTAACCTGCCACGTAGTCTATCGCGTTCTCTTCCAATACGTAGGTCGCGCGCCGTCTGATCACGACCGCCAGCTCGACCTCCCAGTCGGTTTTCAGTGAACCCATTGGGATGACGATATCGTCATTCGGTCCGCAAAGTGCCGTGCTCGCCTTGAAGAAGACCACGGGCTGTTCAGGTATGGCGGCGCCTGTTTCGCGGGCGTGTTTGGCGTAGTTCAGTCCGATGCAAATGATTTTAGAGGGACGTGCGATGCAGGAGCCAAGCCGCACACTCGCATCCACGATGGGGCAGCTCTCGGCATGTTTCTCGAGCCAGGTCTTGAGTCGCACCAGGCCGTCGGTGGTGAAGAATTCTTCGTTCCAGTCTGCGCCAAACGAACTCACGTCGATGCGTTGGCCGTCAGCTCTCAGCACGCCTGGAAGCTCGTTGCCGCGTTCGCCAAACCGTATCAACTTCATCGAGACTCCAGTTTCAAGTATTGAGCCGCAAGAAGCCACCGTCGATCGGATAGTCCGTTCCGGTGGCAAAGGCAGCTTCGTCAGAGCAGAGGTACAGCGCCAGGTCGGCGACCTCCTGCGGTGTTCCCATCCGGCCGATCGGCTGGGTCGCTGAGAGCTTGTCGAACATCTCCTGTTCACGCCCCGGGTAGTTCTCACGGAGAAAACCGTCCACGAACGGCGTGTGCACGCGCGCAGGCGAGATCGAGACGACGCGTATGTTGTGTTGAGCGTAGTCCTTCGCGGCTGAGTATGTCATGGCCAACACCGCACCCTTGGACATGGAATATGCGAAACGGTCCGCTAACCCCACCGACGCCGCCACCGAGGCCATGTTCAAGATCACACCACCACCACGTTGCTTCATGCTCCCAATGCACGCGCGCATGCAGTTGTAGACGCCCTTTACGTTCACGCGGTAGATGCGGTCTAGATCGTCTTCCGTCGTCTGCTCGAGGCTTCCGATGTGCGCGATGCCGGCGTTGTTGACGAGGATGTCGATCCTGCCGTCTCCGAGGATCTTGCCAAAGACATGTGCGACGTCTGCCCCGTCAGTCACGTCGCAGCGGTGAGCCACCGCGGAGCCACCCTCACCGCCGATCTCGCGGGCGGTGTGCTCCGCGGATTCACCGTCCACATCCAGAATGTGCACGGCTGCGCCGCGCGTCGCGAAGGTCTGGGCGATTGCCTTGCCGATACCGCTGGCCCCGCCCGTTACGACGGCGAGCTTGCCGTTCAGCCGAAAAGAGTCTGTGCTCACTCATCCACCCCTCTATTCCATGTTCACAGTTGCCCTGCGTTCGTTGTTCTACCCGGCCCACGCCGCGCCGTCGGGGAATGCGTACTCCCGGAGTGACTCTGGCTTCATGGCTATGCTGTAGCCGGGTGCTGTGGGCATAACGTATCGGCCGCCCTCGATCGCGACCGGATCCACAAAGTGCTCGTGCAGATGATCGACGTACTCCACGATGCGGTTCTCCAGGGAGGCGCTCACGCACAGGTAGTCGAAGATCGACAGGTGCTGCACGTACTCGCACAACCCCACACCACCAGCGTGAGGACAGACGGGGATGCCGAACTTGGCTGCCATGAGCAGCACGGCCAGCACCTCGTTGACTCCACCGAGGCGACAGGCATCGATCTGACAGAAGCGAATCGCACCGGCCTGCATGAACTGCTTGAACAGCACGCGATTCTGACACTGCTCACCGGTAGCGACGCCGATGGGCGCGATGGCCTTCGCAATGGCCGCGTGGCCGAGCACGTCGTCCGGACTGGTTGGCTCTTCGATCCACCACGGGTCGAAGCGCGCAAGCTCATGCATGTTGGTGATCGCATCGTCGACGTCCCAGCGTTGGTTGGCATCCATCATCAACTTGCGGTCGGGACCGATCTCCTCTCTGATCAGGGCGCAGCGCCGGAGGTCGTCCTGAAGATCCTCTCCCACCTTGACTTTGAAATGCGACCAACCGGCGTCCAGTCCCTCGCGGCATAGGCGCCGGATCTCGTCGTCGGTGTACCCCAGCCAACCGGCCGAGGTGGTGTACGCGGGGTAGCCGTCGCGCAACAACTCTGCCTCACGAGTGGCGCGAGTGGGCGCGTGCTCCCGCAGGATCGCCAACGCCTCATCCGGCGTGAGGGCATCGGTGATGTAGCGGAAGTCGATGCAGGCGACCACCTCCTCCGGGGTCATGTCGGCCAGGAGCTGCCATAGAGGCTTGCCCTCGGTCTTTGCGTACAGGTCCCAGACCGCATTGACCAGCGCCCCCGTCGCTAGGTGGATCACTCCTTTTTCCGGTCCCACCCAGCGCAGCTGCGACTCGCTTGTCAGCCGGCGCCAGAACCCACCCATGTCCTGCCGGATCGTCTCCAGCGTGAGCCCGGTTACGAGCGGGGCAAGGGCCCCGATGCCTGCCACGCACAGCTCGTTGCCCCGGCCGATAGTGAAGGTGAGCCCGTGTCCCTCGATCCCGTCAGGGTGATCCGTGCGGAGAATCACGTGGGCGGCCGAATAGTCGGGGTCCGGGTGCATCGCGTCCGATCCGTGCCGGTCGCGAGAGGTTGGAAAACGGATGTCGAAGACGTCAATGCGCATGATTGTGGTGGTCAATCGGGATAGCCTTCCAATCGGATCGTCCATGCCCACTGCCCCGGCATTTCGCGATACGTGATGCCCGAGAGATCTACGAACAACGTGTCGCCGGAATAGCGCCACGGTAGCTCTCGCTCCGTGCCCAGCATACTGATCCGAGTACCTGCCATTGGCTCCGGGATCTCGAGCGCCAGCTCCTTGTCAGGCCACTCAAAAGTGATCGCGTAGAGGTTGCCACTGTTGGTCGTGTAGGCCATGTACCGCTGCATCGAGCGATAAACGGCATTCAGTCCATCTCCTTGTTGCAGATTTGCGTCGGTGAAAAGCCGAGCTTGGGGAACTATCTCTCTTACCCGACTCGGACTCGACCAATAGAGACGCATAGATGCATTGACTTTTTTCTCATGGTATTCAACACGGATCGGATACTGCTCGCCGACGTTGAGTCGTATCCCGCCCACCACCTCGGTGATCGCCTCGGCATCTTCCCACTGATCCACCACCAACACATCGCCGATCCAGACGCGGGCACCCTCGTCCGCCTCCGCTGCGAACTCGTACGTCTCCGAATAGAGCGGCTCGACATACCCGGTCCATGTTGCCGTGAAATCGTCCTCCCGGATGGGCGGCCCCGGTGAGTTTCGTACCCAATCGAAGTCGATCGCAGGGTCGACGCGCTGCAGCACTACCTCTCGTTCCTCGCCCGTCTTCTGCC
>JAUVRV010000166.1 GCA_030597435.1 Gemmatimonadales bacterium
AGGCGGTTTTGCGGCCGCCAGCGTAGACCTACAGGACGACCTGTTGGGTCAGTTCCCTCTCGTGATCGGCCTGGTTCTCCTGACCACCGTGGTCATGCTGGGTATCGCTTTCAAGTCGGTATTGGTTCCGATCAAAGCGGTGATCATGAACTGCTTCTCAGTCCTGGGTGCATTCGGGATGACGGTGCTGGTGTTTCAGCATGGGGTCGGTGCCGGCCTGTTCGGCTTGGACGGGCCAACCGAGGCTGTCTACGTAGTGGTCCCCGTGCTCGTTTTTGCGGTCGTGTTTGGCTTGAGCATGGACTACGGTGTATTCCTGTTGGCCCGTATCAAGGAAGCCTACGATCGATCTGGTCGCAACGACCAGGCGACGATTGAGGGACTCACCGCAACGGCGTCGGTGATTACGAGCGCAGCCGCAATCATGGTCATCGTATTTGGCGTTTTTAGTTTTTCACGCGTCCTGGCTGCGCAGATGATGGGCTTTGGATTGGCCATAGCAGTAGTGCTAGATGCGACGCTGATTCGAATGGTGCTGGCACCGGCTATCATGCACATCGGAGGCAGGTGGAACTGGTGGCCGGGTGCGCCCATCCAGCCAGCTAGTGGTAATACCAGGTCTAGCGGTGAGACACGGCTGGAGCCTTAGGCGCGGCGAATCGCAGGCCCAACTCCAAATACGATCCCCTCAGATCCCAATGCCAGGCATCCATTCGCTCGTCGCGTAGCGGGTGTTTCAATGGTTTGTACTGTAGCCACCGCTCGCTCATTCCTAGCAGCCTGCCAGCCTCGACGAGCAAATCGCGGTTTGACGAAACCAGGTGGGCCATGCCTTCTTCCCACAACACGAAACGGTGGAGCCAAAGTCCACCGTTCATAGCGTGTACCATCCCTTCACGCCGTCGCTCGAATTCACGCCATTCTATACTCAACTGCACTCAACACTTCCTTCAACTACAGCAGTCCCGACGGGTGCGGCGTTACCAATGAAGACGTAGCATCGAGTTGGGGTCCGGTTGTGGGTAGCTGTCGCAGACCAGCCGAGAAAGGTCGCCTCATTCAAAACGACGGTGACATCGGGACTCAGGGAGAACCCACCCGCCTGCAATAAGGCCACGTCGTCTGTGTAAGTCGCGCGATCGTAGTAACTGGACTCCTCGTGCAGCCCCAAGGTACGGAGGTCACTTCTCATCGTGGCCACCATGGCACGTTTACGGTATCCCTGCAACCGCGGCAGCGTGATGGCCGCGAGCAACCCGAGTATGATGAACACCACCAACAGTTCTATGATTGTGAAACCGCGACGATTCAAGGCGCTCTCCGTGCGAGACTCACACTTGGAAAAATGCCATTGACCTTTGGTCGGGACAACCGCCTAGGCCTTCGCATGGAGCCAGTTGGGTCCGACACCAATGTCCACCACGAGCGGCACGCTGAGTTGAGCGGCGCCCTCCATTTCACGCCGCACCACCTCACAGGCATCTTCGACTTCGGAATCGGGTGACTCGAGCACGAGTTCATCATGTACTTGGAGTAGCATTGCAGTGTTCATGCCGGACTTTTTCAGCACTGCAGCCAGGTTAACCATGGCGATCTTTATCAGATCCGCAGCAGAGCCTTGCATCGGCGAGTTCATTGCTGTCCGCTCTCCAAACGTGCGGATGTTGTAGTTGGGATCCTTCAGCTCCGGTATGTAGCGACGGCGACCGAACAGGGTCTCTACGTAGCCGATCTTCTTGGCGTTCTCCACAGTATCGTCCAGAAAACGGCGCACACCAGCGAATCGTGCAAAGTAGAGTCGAATGAAGTCCTTCGCCTCCTCCTGGGAGATATCCAGCTGCCGCGCCAACGAAAACGGACCTTGACCGTAAATAGTGGCGAAGTTGATCGTCTTGGCTCTGGCCCGCATTTCGGACGTCACGTCATGCAACGCCACCTCGAAGATGAGCGCGGCAGTCTGGATATGGATGTCACCACCTTGCCGAAACGCTTCGATGAATGCCTGATCCTGCGACAGATGGGCGAGCACGCGTAGCTCGATTTGCGAATAGTCTGCTACAATGAAGCTGCACCCACCCCGCGGCACGAAACACTGACGGATGAGTTCACCTCTTGCCGTTCTAATAGGGATGTTCTGCAGATTCGGGTCGGAAGAGGATAATCTCCCCGTAGCCGTACCGGTTTGGTTGAAGCTGGTATGGATGCGCCCGGTGTCGCGATTCACCCTTGCGGGGAGCACGTCCGCGTACGTCGACTTGAGCTTGGTCAATTCGCGGTAATCGAGCAACAACCCGGGAACCTCAAACCCCATCTCGGCCAGTTGTGCCAGAACCGCCGCATCCGTCGACGGCCCTGTCTTGGTGCGCTTCAAAACGGGCAACTGCAGCTTGTCGAACAGGATTTGGCGCAATTGCGGAGTGCTGTTGAGGTTGAAATCGGTACCCGCGGCTGCGAACACCGCCTGCTCTATCTCTTTCAACTCGTCGTTGAAACGACGTGATAGATCCCGCAGCCGATCGGTATCGATGGCGATCCCACACCACTCCATGTCTGCTAGCACGCCGACCAGCGGGACCTCAATCTCTTCCAACAACGGTCGAGCTACGGCAGCGTCTATTCGCGGAGCGAAATTGTCTCGCAGCTGTAGCACGGCTCGAGCATTCGAGCATGAGAAAGCTGCTACGTCTGCGACTGCTATCTCGCAGATCGATCGCCTCGATTTGCCCTTACCCGTGAGTTCCTGTTCGCTTCTGAGTCCGACATTGAGATAGTCCAACGAAAGCACGTCGATAGCGTGCGATCTGCGGCCTGGATCAAGTACGAAGCTCGCCAGCATCGAGTCGTACATTGCACCACCTAACTCCACGCCCGCGGCTCGCAGTGCTAGCCAAGCACGCTTGAGATCATGCCCCGATTTGCTCACGCGGGAATCCTGCAACAGTTGCCGTAACGAGCTTGTGCTCGCATCCAAAATCGGCGGGAGGTTGCGAGGCGTCCTTGCGGTCATCAGTTCACCGTCAGGCGTACGGTGATCGAGTGGCATGTACCATGCGCGACCATCCGGCAGGGCGATCGACACGCCCACGAGAGCTCTCTTCAAAACCCCCTGTTCTGAAACCACGTCGAGCGCAAACTCCGATTCACTTCTGACGGTAGCTACCACAGCGGCGAGGCTCACCGGATCGTCGACGACCACATGCTTCGCAGTTTCACTGGTTGCGGTCGGCGTGCGATCGAGCTTGGAGAGCAGCGAGGTGAACTCGAGTTCGGTGTACAGCCTGGCAAGAGCGTCGGAATCGGGTGTCTCTACACGCAATGCTGCCAGATCGAGAGCAACTGGAACGTCGAGCTGTATCGTGACCAGCTGCTTGCTCAGCCGAGCTTCCTCAGCCTGGCTCAGCAGACCTTCACGGGCACGCTTTCCCTTCACCTCCGCCGCGTGCGCCAGTATCGACTCCAGATCACCGTAGGACTCAATCAATGCGCGCGCTGTCTTGTCACCGATGCCCTTGACTCCAGGAACATTGTCCGATGAGTCACCCACGAGAGCCAAGTAATCAACCACGTGCTCCGGAGGTATGCCCAATCGCTCGTGAGCGTTTGAAAGATCGGACAAGGTTTCAGCGACCGGTGCCGTACCACCACGACCCGGATTCAACACAACCACGTGCTCAGAGATCAGTTGGTAGAAGTCCTTATCACCGGACACAATCACAGTCCGGAGGTTCTGCTGTGCTGCCTGGGATGCGAGCGTGCCTATGACGTCATCGGCTTCATACCCGTCCACCGCAATCAACGGAACTCCGAAACCATCCAATAGCTCCTTTATCCGTTCGATCGATCGGTCGAAGTCCTCCTGCAACTCATCGTCCAGTTTTTCACGGGTGGCCTTGTATTCGGGATACGTGTCGGTCCGGAACGATGAGCCAGCATCATGTACCCAGACGACATATTCGGGTCGGTGTTGTTCAACGAGCCGATGGAGGAAGTTGGCCACACCCCACACAGCCGAGGTGTTCTCCCCACGACTGGTCCTGAGAGGCCGGCTGATCATGGCAAAGAACGCCCTGTAGATCAGCGCGTAGCCGTCCACCAGAAAGAACTCGGATCGCTTTGGAGTTGACATACCAGGAAGTTGAAGATAGCACAAACGAAAAGCCCCGCCTTTCGGTAGGGCGGGGCTTGTATTGTAGTGGCCAGAGACTCAAACCCTCAGAACATTCTGAGCGTTCAGTCCTTTGTCGCCTGTCTTCAGCTCGAATTCGACTTCTTGACCTTCACGAAGAGTTCTGAATCCCTCAGCTTGAATGGCCGAGAAGTGTACGAATACGTCGTCACCTCCCTCTTCTTGCTCGATGAAACCGTAACCTTTTGCATCGTTGAACCACTTCACCTTACCGTGCGGCATTACATCACTCCTGCAAAGACTATGGGTTGTGTCTATCGAGTACGGGTCACTCAGCAGACCCACCCTAAAATGTTGCGCCCATGGGAGCCTGACTGTCAAGCTAGCAGCCAGACAACGCAGGCCACTCCCGGTGCGACCACTAAGTTGTCGCCGCATGGTCCGGGCCACCGTTCCAGCAGTGTTCCCACAACCGCACCCGAGACAACCGCCGGCCACGGCAGACCGAGTGTGGCCAGAACGACCAGCGCAGTGACGAGCGCCGCCACGCTCCCGCTGACTGTCTTGCCTACGGAGGGGGACGCCCACCCGCCCACCAACGAAGCGGCCGGATCGGCGAGTGCGCTCACCAGAATCCCGGCGGCGGGGGCTATCGGCGGGAACCAGGCAGCAAGCGCGTAGCCCAGGCTGAGCCACGTGGCACCACACAATCGCCCCGTCTCTCCTGATCTGAATACCGGCACCCATGTCGCGAGCCGGCGGCTCAGCTTGGGTAGCTTGATGCGCGCAACGTCCCCGATGACGGCGACCACCGCCCCTACCACCAGGACCGAGCGCAATTGGCCCCAATCGGCCAAGAGCGGAATCAGCAGTACCGCAGCCGAGCCCGCGTGGAGAAGCCGTCGAAGCGCTGGCCCCTTCACGGTGTCCCGCTAGCCTGTGTTGCCGAGGGAGGGTAGAGCGCCCGGTACAAGGCGCGATTGCGAATAACAGTGCGCAAATACCCCTGGGTTTCCGGATATGGCACCTGCGCCACAAACTGCACTGGATCGCCGGAATTGGGGTACCGCAGCCAGCGTCTCACCGGAGTTGCACCGGCGTTGTAAGCAGCCAGTGCCGGCTCCACCCTACCATCGTAGCGCTCGAGAAGGTTTGCCAGGTGGACTGCACCGAGGTGAAGGTTTGCATCAGCCACCACCAGAAGACGCTGGTCCCACTCCATGCCCACCCGCTGCGCTAGCTGTCTTGCAGTGGGAGGCATGAGCTGCATCAACCCGTACGCGCCGGCGCGTGATACTACCGAGGCGCGGAAACTCGACTCCTGCCGAATGAGAGCAACCAGCAAATATGGATCGAGTCCGTGCTCTCTCGCCTCCTCCTCAATCATCTCCCTGAGCGGCCATGGGAAAATCACCCGCAGCACGCGCGGGTGATTCAAGGTGTAGGCCCGTGTTGCGCGCCAGCCAAGCCGGATACCCTCGGCCATGAAGCCACGTTCGATGAGCCCTTCAGCTAAGTCGAGAAACTCAGCGGGTGGGCGGGTGTGCTCGGACATTATGTGGTCGACCAGGACGGCCACTTCTTCCTGGTAGTGCGCGTCTCTCAAGAGATCGAGCGTCTGTAGCTGCGGAGAGGAATTGGGACGCTCAGAAACAGCCGTCTGGGCCGCGATGTTGAGCGGAGGCAGGCCGGCTTCCTGTCTCGCAATGGTGCCGTAGTACCCCACCGAGTCGGCTCGGGCGAGCACTGCAAGTATGCCACGACGCTCCAAGGAGTCAGAGGTCAGCAACGCTACGCTATACTGCGCAGCAAATCGCTGAGTTCCACCAAGCTCAACCTCGGTACTGTACCACTCGATAGTCTGAGCCGTGTCGCTCCTGGTGAGGGCGTTAGAGGCAAGGCTGGACCGGGCGCGCGACGCGTATGAGCTTCTTGGCCAACGTTGCGAAATGATCCTACGGACCGAATCCGCCGCACCGGTCTGTCTTGCCCTGGCATAGCCATCAGCCACTAGGTAAAGCGCAACCGGCGCATTGGGGTTTTGCGGAAAGCTGTCAGCGAATGCGGTGAGCGCGGTCCTGGCCTCTGCCGCTCGCCTCATCCTCACGAACAGGCGACCGCGCTTGAACGCCGCGCTCTGGGCCGCCTTGCCCTCGAATGACGCGGCCCGGCGATACACATCGAGGGCCTCCGATCGAGATCCCGCTATCTCCAGCAGATCCGCCCAGTATACCAGAGCATCGACAGCCTTGGAGTCAACCGCCACTGCCCGGGCGGCCGCCTCCACCGCCTGCGCTGGAGAACCCATACGACGGTATGCACCCGC
>JAUVRV010000346.1 GCA_030597435.1 Gemmatimonadales bacterium
GCCGTGCGCTGCGGTGCGTTGATTGTCGATTCCTACGCGCCGATCCTGAGTGCCGGTTACAGACGTGCCATGATGAGGGCGGTTGGCGCAGACACGGTAGTCAGTACTATTCGCAGGTTCGAAGAGAAGTTTGCTCTGGAGCCGGAGATACTGCAGGCTCTACGTGAGGAAATTGGGCGACGCTGACCGCTGTTGAACACCGCGGCTCGAGTGTTTGGTCAGTTACCCGGCTGTTCCAGCTTCTTGATGATGGCCTGTTCGAGTAATGCTCGACCTCGAGGGCCGTTCGCATCTTCCAGCAGTCTTTCCAACCGTCGATACGCTGCGAGAGCACCTGGTACACGCGCTGGGTCGCCGGTCGCAATAGCTGCCTCGGCCTTCAGATTCAGAATCGTGGGCCAGGCTACTTGGTCCACGAACCCGAACATCCGCTCGAACGTACCGATGACATCGAGTGCTGTCTCGTATCGCCCCTGCTGCACTAGTATCTCTGTGCGCCTCAAACGGAGCGGCCACAGCGATGCCGTCAGCCCAAACTTGAAATCATCGACACTGTAGTATTGCGTTGCTTCGTCCCACAAACCCAATGCCGTCGTAGTATCACCGGACGCCAAATTCTGAACCGCCTCCACGTCCTGCATCAGGCTCCGCGCCTGCGGTGATGTGAGGTCGGGATCGTTTGCTATCCGCTCCAAGTTATGTATTGCGCGCCCAGCCATCGGAGAGCCCTGTTCCATGTGCCAACGCGCCAAGAGCCACGTCGCTTCGGCATCGTTCGCCGACCCCGTCTCTAAACGACGCACTGCCTCGTTCAGTTCCGACTCGCTGCCGAGTTCGGGCAGAGGTGTGATCGCGCTCAGGACCATCCATCTGTCTAGCTCGTCCTGTGGGACACGTACCCGTAAGCCCTCCTGCAACAGCGAGTCGGCTCCGGCAAACCGTGCCCGTGCGAGCCGAACGGCCATGCGCATGCGGAAGGCCAGCCTCTTGTCACCCGGGTCTTCAGCGCGGTTCCACAGAACCCGTAATGCTTCCTTTGCCACCGGACGGGAATTGCTCGGAGGATCCAACTCTGCGATGGTCTGGCTCACGATTTCGAGCGCACCGAGTGACAGTCTGTCGATCGATTCAGCTATGTTGGGAAGTCCTTCCCCGAACAAGACCGAGTCTGCCATGACCGCCATTTCAGCCCAGAACGAGACGCTATCTACCGCCAAGAAATCGTCAAGGTACCGCCGCACCGCTTCGTCTTCCTCCAGCATTGCGATTACCGCCAGGTGCCACAGCGCCATCGCAAACCGCGGGTCCTTCTCGACGGCACGCCGGAATCGAACCGCGGCTTCTCGCCTCGGAGTATTGGGCAGTACCGGACCGAAGTTGAATTGCACGTACCCGAGAAGGAAGTTCGTCTCCGCCTGCGGATTCCTCTCAACTAGGTCCCGCGCAATCGAATCGGCAAGTCTGAGATCTCCGTCTACCAGAAGTGCTTCATAGCCCCCAAGTAGCTGTTGCGACCATGGGTCGAGTTCTTCGCGGTAAGCGGTAGCTGCTTCGAGTCCCGACCTGAGCCAGGTCGAGTACTGACTTGGCCGGCTTGCAAACACCCGTGCGAGCATGCGCTTGAAGTACGCCGGTGCGAATGTCGAGTCGTTGCCGATCACCTCGTCAAAGCCACGGACCGCAGCTTGATACCTTCCCTCTCGCAGATCACGGTCAGCCTGGAAGTAGGTTCTATAACTCTCAACTCCACCTTCGGGAATGGCATTCGGCCAACCAGTGGTCTCCGAGGCAAGGCTTCCGACCACCTTCTCCACCATGCCATCCACTAGCGAACTGAAGCTGTCTATTGAACCGGTCTCGGAGAATGAGGCTACATCTCCACTTGCGACATCGTGGAGTCGGAGATCGATGGTGAGAGAATCTCCCTGCAGTTCGGTTCTTCCCAGAAGAGCGGTAGTCACGTTGAGACTGCGGGCGATATCCACGAGTTGGTTCGCATCTGGAATCTCATTGCCGTGTCGTCGAGTAATCTCCTGGTGTAGCTCTGTGGGCCCAATCACTAGGTAGTTTGGTCCCAATCCTTGGAGTTCCCAGTCAAACGCCTGCGGCGCCGCTGTCTTCAGATAACTCGCGTCGCCTGACAAGTTGCCGGTGAAGGGGAATACGGCCAGTGTCGGAACCGCCGGCTCTCCGGTTGCCGGCCTCTCACCGAGCAGGAACAACAGGCTCGCAATGACGACCGCCGCCGCACCTGCCGCCCAGGCCCACCACAGCCGCGCTCTGGTGCCCTCGGCTTGCTCCAGTGCGTTGAGCCACTCTTCGGCCACCTTGGGCCGATCCTCCATCTTCAGTTCCAGTGGCCACGAGAGTGCGCGAGCCACCTCCGGTTTGATTTTCGGCCGCGCGTTGTGCATGGCGCGTTCAATCTCGGACCTGGTCTCGAGCAACTTGTCAGGCAATTGCTCGGTAGCAGTACCACAGATCGCTTGATACGCCACGGCGGCTAGCGAATACAGATCCGAGCGACCGTCTACCTGGCCGCCCCAACGTTGCTCCGGGGACATGTAGGCGGGGGTACCAATCACGGTGCCGGTCTGCGTGATGTCGGTGTGCGTGCTGTCCACAGTGTCCGAAACGTGAGCGATACCGAAATCGGTGACGAGCCAGCGACCCGTGGCTTCTTCCTTTAGTATGTTGGCTGGCTTGACGTCGCGATGGACTACTTCCCGCTCGTGAGCAAATCCCAAGGCAGCGCCAACCTGGTGTATCATGCGGCGCACAGTCGCGTCGTCCAGCTTGCCGTGTTCAGCGAGTTCATCCGCGAACGTCTTACCCTCTATGAATGGCATGACGAGGTACGCGAGTTCCGGTGTGGCGTCAAACTCAAAGACAGGGACGATGTTAGGGTGGGACAAGTTGGCTGCCAGTGCGGCCTCGCGTTTGAACCGTGCCAAACGAACTGCGCTAGAGGCAACTTCGGCGGGCAGGACCTTGATGGCGACACGGGATCCCAGAGAGTGGTGGCGGGCGGTGTAGATCACCCCCATGCCTCCCTGTGTCAGGAAGCCCTCGATCTGGTAGCGGTCCCCTGTGAGGGTCTGCAACTCTTCGGTATTCATGCTGTGAGGCCCAATCTGGGCCAAAGCGCGATTATTTTAAGTGACAGCCGGTGTGACCCGTCTCGTCCTCGCCGAATTCCGGCCATTCGTAACAGAGGGCGACGAGCCAACTTAGGGAGTGCCACCTCCTGCCGTCAACTTTGCACCCTTTTTCACAAGGGCATCACCTCAGTGAGCGACAAGGCAAGGTGCTTCTCGAGTGTAACACCCTGGGCAGTGGAGCTGCGGCGTACCTCTGGTCGGTGGAGGCAATGGGATCATACGAGCTCGCCGGCCCTTCTTCTTGGGAAGATCTTCAGTAGAGATCGAAGGGACGTCGACGGGTTTCCCTGGAGACAAATGCGGTACGGTGGCACGCACGGCACATCAAGTAGACTTGCCCCTTCAGTTGTTCTCCCTCTGGCTCCTCAACCGTCAACTCGTTCTCGCATCTGGGACAGGTCGGCGGCTTGTCCCACGTGGTGAGCATCACACGGATCTCGGCGATCTCCTCGTGTGAGAATGTTACCGGCGTGCTGCGGGGTTCATCTAACATCGGGTCCTCCACGACATACTCTATCGCGAAAGTAGCAACGGATCCCGCGGCGACCAGAACGGACAAGCGAGCCGGGCCCGACGGCCGGCCGATGTCGTGGGGAGATCTTCAGTAGAGATCGAACGGAGGCGGGGGTGGGTCCCTTGAGATGAATGCCGTCCGGGTGCATGCGTGGCACATCAAGTAGACCCGTCCCTTCAACCCCCCTAAATCCGCGTCTTCAACCCTCAAGCCGCCCTCGCACCTGGGACAGGTCGGCGGCTTGTCCCACGTGGTGAGCATCACACGGA
>JAUVRV010000292.1 GCA_030597435.1 Gemmatimonadales bacterium
AACACGGTCATAGAGTCGAACAACGCGCCAAACTGAAAGACGTACCCGATCCTGTTGCGCAGGTTCGCCAGCTCCTTGCGTTTGAGATGTCCCACATCCATGCCGTCCACATTCACCGTGCCGCTATCGGGATGAAGTAGCCCGTTGATGTGTTTCAGCAACACGCTCTTGCCGGTACCCGACGGTCCCAGCAGAGCCATCGTCTCGCCACGCTGCACCTCGAAGTCGACACCATCGAGAACGACGAGATCGCCAAAGCGCTTGCAAACGTCTCTGAGGACGATCACTGCAACAACACCTTTGCCAGGGCGACATCGAAGAACAGAATGAGGATCGATGCACTCACAACAGCCGCCGTGGTGGACCGCCCCACACCTTCGGCGCCTTGCTTGGTACTGAATCCCATGTAGCAGGGGACTATCGTGATTGCCAGGCCAAACGCGAACGACTTGATCATCGAGTAGTACAGGTCGAACGGCCTGAAGAAGTACCGGGCACCGTAGATGAAATCAGCATTGCTGATACCGAGCGAACTCTTTGCAGCAATCCAACCGGCACCAATACCTATGGCATTGGCAAAAATCACTAGCACCGGCACCATCAACGTACCAGCAATGACCCTGGGTAGGATCAAGTGTGACACGGGCGAGCGGCCCAGACTCTCGAGCGCATCGATCTGTTCGGTGACACGCATCGTTCCCAGCTCGGCCGCGTATCGAGCCCCAATGCGGCCCGCCAGGATGAGTCCTGTAAGGACCGGCCCGAGTTCGAGCACTATCGACTCGACAATCACGCCAGCCGCGAAGTAGACCGGTATACCACCGGTGTACTGATAGCCCGCTTGCAGGGACGTGACACCGCCAGCGAACCCAGCGGTCAACAGAACAATGAAGAGGGAACCGTACCCTACGTGTACGGCCTGCTCAACGGCGCGTGGTACCCAGATACGCCACTCTGACAGCCCCCTGACCATTTCCCACATCAGATAGGCGATACGGCCGACGTGACTGGTGGCCCGCAGGATGCTGCGCCCGATCAGCCTTCTCACATCCAGGGCCGGCCCCTCTTTGATAACAGCGTAGGACCCCGTAAGACGCCACTTATTCGCCATTGCCGCCCACCATAGAATGCCACAACATCATGGCCACGCACTCCTCATCCGATTCAGCGTGCACGAATGTTCGCGGATAGGTGGTGTGGAGTCCAGGCCCCAATTGCGTAACCCCTGCGAGACGAGTGGCTGTCGAGATTCGCGTTGAGCTGTCAGAGCACCACACCAGTGAACAGGGATATGGCGGCCAACGCCAACGCCACACTCGACACCCGTATCAGACGCCTGTGATAGTAGTCGAAGGCCGGGAGCACTCTGCCGTCATCCGTCGGTACCGCCAATCCTCCCATCTTGACGGCGGCAGGAATGGCGACCAGCAGCACCAGCGCCCCTCCCATGAGGCCGACCGCCTCCATTATCCAAACCCCTGGTGTCGCAGAGGTCTGGGACTCTCCACCCTGCACCAGCATCATGATCCAAGCGACACCTGTGCCGACCGTCAGCAGCGCACCCATTCCGATTACCAGCGTGTGAACCTGCGTGAGCATACGGGCGACGGAAGTCCGAACGTCGGCTGCCTCTCCCTGAGCCTTGATGGCCAGCATTATGGCAACGAGCGCTCCTCCAATCCAGAGCGCCATTCCCAGGAAGTGAAGGAAACGGACAACGAGCATTATTCGGATCCCCCCTGGACCAGTTCTGGCACCAGCTCTTGTCGACCGGCGAACCCGGCATCCAGTTCGTGCCAGTGGGTAATCTCCTCTTCTCCCAACCTCCAGCACAGGAAAACGTCTCGCTCCTCGATCCGGGAGTGGAAGTCAACCAACCCGTCATCGAATCCCTTGAACACACAACCCACGTTGGACAGTTCCTCCAGGTAGGCGCTGATCTGACGCGCGACCCCGTCCGTCTCCTCGCGCAGTTCGATCTGTTCATCCGTCTCGCCCGCGTCACTGCGGCTACTGGCAGCTATAACCTCATATCGTCTGACGCCATCCTTCCACCGACGGTATGCATCCACGATGTCGGAGGCAACGGGACGCACGTACGGGAGCGTCTTGTTGGCCTCCTCCAACGTGAAGTATTGGATCGATTCATCCACCATCTACGCGGTCTCCAGCAGCTCTGATATGGTCATCGCCCAGCCCACCTTGAACTAAACGGGGCTGGCGTGGTTTGCACCATGCCGAAAGGTAACAGCCCCTAACCCACTGCAACGACGGCAGTGAGAATTACTCGGACCGTCCGCCTACCATCCCACCTGCATGCGAACGGGCCCATTTGTCCAATGCCCGGATCGCCGCCCGATATCCCTCTTCTATGTAGGTGACAACCGCGTCGACTGCAAAGGTGGCCTGCTGTCGGCGTGTTGGCCTCACCAGCACGAATGGTACCCGACCCGACCGCCATCGGGCGACGGCCTCGTCGGCCTGTGCGGCCATGAGTATCCTGACCGCATCTCCGTGTGCCCGAACCAGGGCCGGAACCGGAGACTCTCTTGCGGGCGGATCAGCGTACAGTGAAGGTCCCACATCTACTGCAAACACCATGTCGGGATCAAACTCGGCTGCTACGTCGAGCGGAAGCACGGCTCTCACACCGCCATCGATGCAGTCCCGATCCCCCACCCGCCCGGGAGGGTAATACAGTGGCAGCGCGCAGGACGCGTACAGAGCGTCCACCAGGGGTACGTGGGTCAGCCCGCCCGCACCCAACAGCAATAGCTCACCGGTCTTTGCATCAACCGCGGTAACAGTGAGAGGAACCTTCAGCTCGGCGAACCGTCGTGCAGGCACCAGTCGTTCGATGGTCTGACGTAGCGGAGCCGCCCGCAACAAGCTAGACGCGAATAGCCCCAGAACTATGCTGGGCGAGAACGCGGCGACGTCTCGTCTCGTTACCGAGGTTATCCGCTTCAACACCTCCGCATAAGAGAGACCACTGGCAAAACAAGCGGCGACCACAGCACCCATGGAGGTTGCCACATAGTGTGCGGGTGTCATGCCCCGCTCACTCAACGCCTCAATTGCTCCCACATGTGCCGCAGCCTTAGCACCACCCCCGCTCAATACCGCAACCACACGAATGGAACTCACAGCTCCTCGCCAGACTCTCGGACCTCCCGCTGACGTCGTGCGCGTGCGTGCTCGAACCACCGCCTTTCGTCTTCCGATTCCGGAACCACAGCAGGCACCGGCTTGGGATGGCCTTCGCCGTCAATGGCAACAAAGACCAGGTGACAGCTGTTGGTATGCCGCCGCTGCCCGGTGATCATGTTCTCGGCCTCAACCCTCACACCCACGTCCAACGACGTGTGACCCACGTAGTTCACGTTGGCTTTGGCGATCACGAGTTCACCCAGGTGAATCGGCTCTCTGAATTCGACCCGTTCGATCGCAACGGTAACACAGGGACATCTCGCGTGGCGCACCGCAGCCACCGCCGCGGCGCGATCGATGAGAGAGAGGATAACACCACCGAAGACGTTGCCGAGGTTGTTGGCCATATTCGGCATCATCAGTTCGGTCATAGTGGATTGGGATGCGCTGGCCGGACGAGGCTGGAGTTGGCTGGAATTCATGATGTACCCTAATCTCCTTCCCCTCCTTCCCCTTCTTATCCCGGGGAAGGGGGAGAGGGGCTAGTAATCCACCGGTCGCAGATACGACTCTCCAATAGCAGTGCCACTCACCATTGCCACCGTGGGCAGTCTTCTCTTCCAATGCGTACCGTGAAGCCGCTTGCTCACCAGCTCGATTTCGGCCGCGTCAAACCCGAGGGCGACGATCTGTTCCTGACGCAGGCCTTTCAACAGCCAATGCAGAATCCGATCGGCATTCCCATAGGAAATCCCCAGATCCCCTTCGTCGGTCTGGCCTTCGATGAGATCCGCGCTCGCTGGTTTGGACAATATCTCGTGAGGTATCCCGACATGACGAGCAAGTTCCCACACCTGTGTCTTGAAGAGGTCGCCCAGCGGATTCACCGGTGGCGAGTCATCTGCATGCCATGTGAAGTAGCCGAGTAGCCGTTCGGTTTTGTTTCCGGTCCCCAGAGGCAGCGCGTCGTACTTGGCTGAGAGATCGAACAGGGTGACCATGCGCATGCGTGCCATCACGTTGCCACGGCGCTCGGGGCTGGCCTGCTCATCCGCCGCGTTGACGTAGCCATCCACCGCATCGGTGATGTCGACCGTTTCCAGTCTAATCCCGATTCGCTCGGCAACTAGTGCGGCATGCTCCAGGCTTGCGGGGCTCGAAGTCCGATAGGGCATTCGCACTCCTATGACGTTCTCCGGTCCCAGGGCACGAGCTGCCAATGTCGCTGTCAGCGCGCTATCCACACCACCGGAGAGCCCAACGATCCCCTGCTTGAAACCGCGACGACGCACGACTTCGTCCTCGAGAAACGCCACCAACCAGCGCGCTGTCAGCTCACCATCGATCGCCATCGGGTCGGTATCAGCCTGTGGGGCAGCGACAGGGAGTTCGGCCGGCTGCGATGGAGCTGGCTCGG
>JAUVRV010000077.1 GCA_030597435.1 Gemmatimonadales bacterium
AGGGCGAAGACCGCCGCGTACGATCCACCACCACCGGCATTGGCTGCCCAGGTCGACAACCCAGCGGGCAACCTGAGCGGAATCACATCTAACATTACAAGCGCAATAACCAGTAAGAGGTTCCCGAGCGCGAACCGGGCCCATGGGCTGGCGGCTACGGTTCCGAACAGGGAACCGGTCAATCCAGCCAGAAGACCCATCGTTGCGTACAGCAGTGCGAGTCCACTCACATAGGCAAGTGTGAGACGCACCGTCCGCCATCGACTTGGGTTCTCGCCGGCCGTTCCAGCTATGATCCCGGCAGTTATCGGGATCATTGGGTAGATGCAGGGTGTGAGGCTGGTCAGGACGCCGGCACCGAACAGTGTGGCCAATGCAGCGACTGGGTTGTGGTCCAGTGCCCCCGTGAGTCCGGATTGTAGAGCGAGCAATGCTGTCATGTCGTCCATGATAGCACTATGAGTCTGAGTCGGCCAACGGACGGCGCTGGGCCGGGGCGTGTCCTGCCTCGGTTGCCCCTCCTGGCCTTCCTAGCTACTCAACAAACCCAACTAGCCTCTGCAGCAGCTGCGCCTGATCCGCGGCACCCGAGACACCCATGACTCCACGATCGGTCTGTGTGACCCCCACCAGGCCTCGGTAGGGGATCTCTCTGTACAGAACCGTCAGTCCATTGTGCTCCAAGGATTCCCAATCGGCAGACAGGGCATTCCAGACGGAAGTGCCGCTGGCCGGTAGTATCACGAATCCCTGCCAGGGTTCGTCGCCTGCGCCACTGTATTCGGCGTAGAGGCAATCGGTTAGTTCCGTGAGTCCCAGGAACCCTTCACTCTGATATCCTGCACTGCCAGTGACCTTTCCAGCCTCAGGCAGCAGGTCGAGTTCACTCGGATAGCGTGTTTCGCCCGGTAACGCACTCGCCAGGGATTCGAGTAGTTCGCGTCCGATCGACTCCGTCAGCTCACCCTCGATGGCGTTCACTTTGACGTAAGTGGCACCCTTGAGCAACAATGCCTGGTATGGTGGTGACACCAGCGCCTCGACCGCTCCGGGCAATGGCTCTCCCGAGCCAGAACTCTCACGGTTGTAGACCCCAAAGGCGTTGAGTGGTGAGCCCATGTCGTAAAGGTCCACCGTCACGACGACATCACCCGAAGACAAATCAGTTGTCCGGCAAGTCTGTACGTCGTACTCAACAAAGAGTTCCGCGGCCCCGTTGATGTATTCCCAGAGGTTGTCGACGTCGTAGATGAGCACA
The DNA here is from genome assembly GCA_030597435.1 of Gemmatimonadales bacterium. Taxonomy (GTDB): domain Bacteria; phylum Gemmatimonadota; class Gemmatimonadetes; order Gemmatimonadales; family GWC2-71-9. Next base: position 1,259 of record JAUVRV010000077.1, read on the forward strand.
TCACTCTCCTGCGTCCAACCTTCGACTTCTGGGAAATCTGATTCTCCACCGGAACAGGATAGCAGCGCGACGATGGCTGCCGCCGCCGTGAATGACAACATCCGTTTCATTGTTTGTACTCCCACTTCAGTCCGTTAATTCGATTATGCCAATGTCCGCAGGTCATGCACCTGGAACAGCTTTGGTTGTATGTCGATGCCGTACGGACATGCACCGGCGCAATCACCTCGACAGTCACGGCAGGGGGATGCGTCATTGCCGCTCAATTCGGCATACAGCTCCATGGATGCCTTTTCGCGGCCTTGGCCTTCATAATAGTAGGCGTAACGCATGATCGTGCTGACGGGTACGCCATGCGGACAGCTCCCACCACACTCGGTACAACCATGACGACAGTATTGGTCGTTGAGGGCGAACTTACAGTCCTGCAGCATCTGCAGCTCCGCCGAACCTAGTTCTGTGCCGGATAGCGGCACCACCTTATCAATGAGATCGAAGTTGGTGAATGCGACGCATGCGGTATGCATGTCCGTGTTCTGCAGTACCCAGTGAATGCTGCCAAGTCGTAGTTGTTCTTCTGTCTGCAGGCCGCATTGCTCGACGAAGGAACGGGTCTTGTCGTAGAGGTCTTTCTGTCTTGTCGCTTGGGCCTGAAGTCGCTCCAATGCTTGTTCGCGAGTTTGGTCCCGGACCATGAAGAGCTTGACGTATCGCTCCTGTTGCTCTGTGAGGTTGTCGGGATCCACTGGGTCGTGATGCAGGACACCTGGTGACGTCTTCATCGCAGTGGTGCCTACGTTATTGGTCTTAGCGGCGGCAATGATCCGGTCGGACTCCTCATGATTCATGAAGTTGTAGACCAGCAGTAACACGTCAAAACGACCGTCCTCGGCGGCAGCAGACAAAACGTCACCCATGCTTGGGCCAGACGGGTCGCGCGGCCCATGATACGTGCAACCAGTGAAACGAACGCGGCCCTCTGCCTTGAGCTGAGCCATGGCCTCGTGATACCCCGGCTGGCTGAGTGCTTCGATGGACGAGACTGCGTGTATCGAGTATGAATCGACGTAGGCGGTCTGGAGACGTTCCAGACTCTTGCGAACCCGCTCCACCACCTGCTCTGAGGTATCATCGGCGCCAACCCGTCCCTTGGTAGCGACAAAGATCTTGTCGCGTTCCATATGCTACATGGCTTCGCCGATCGCGCTCTCTGCGGCACCGCGACCGTAACCCTCGGCGGTGTCGAAGTAATTCACGCCCTTGTCGTATGCATATCGGACTACGGCGGACTCTCGTAACGGCACACTGCCCATGCCGACGTCGGATACCCGCCAGCCGGTGCGGCCAAGGGTGCGATACGCCTGGACCTGGGCACCCTGACGCGGCCGCGTGGGGAACATGTTCATCACAGGACTTGCGGCCACCGGTCTTGCGTCACTCCCCAACGCAGCACCTCCAGCCAACGCTGCACCACCGAACTGCATGAACTTTCTGCGAGAGATCTTGCCGTTGTCGCCGTCAGCTCGAGAATCTTTCTTCATGGCGCAGCTCCTATTAGCTAGCGTTGTCATGCGGTCACGGATGTTGCCGGCCTATGCCAGGACCAGATTGTCGTGCGCGTGTACCAGTAAGCTACGGACCGGGACGCCGTGAGGACACGCCGTCTCACAATGGCCGGGGCAGTCGAGACAGCTGCTTGCCCTGGCCGTACCGAGGTTGGCGTATTTCTGCATGGCATGCTTCTCTCGGTTATGGCCTTCAAAATAGTGACTGTATCGCATGATTGTGTTGACGGGTACGTGGTTCGTACAGGAGGACTCACAAGTTCCGCAGGCGTGGCGGCAGTAGTACCGTCCCAGCAGCTTGTCGTAGTTGTCGAGCATAGAGTCGTCCTCATCAGTGAGCTTCTCACATGACAGGCCGACGTAGGTGTTGAGCGCGTCAAACGTATTGATGCTCGGACAGACCGAGTGGACGTCGGGATTGCTGAGTACGAACTTGATTGCTGCCGCCCGTGCTTGTGCCTCCGATTGTATCCCGTATCGCTGCTTGAACTCCTCCGCCCTGGCGACGTACGATTCGTAGTCTCGAGCCATCCGGCTGCGCGTTTCGGAGATCTCGCGATTCCTCGCCCGCGATTGCTCGAGCGACTCCTCGATTCTGGCATACAGGTTGATGGGATCGGTCTTCATCAAGGTTACGCCCATGTTCTTGGACTTGCACATCTGGATGATGCGCTCACCCTGCTCCTTCTGGAGGAAGTTATACACGAACAGGGCCACGTCGAACCTGCCGTCTTCAACCGCGGCGCCGATCACATCCTCCATGGCCACTTCGGTACGGCCCCACCACGATTGCTGCCTGCCGTGATTGGACAGGCCCAGGAACTGGACTCTTCCCTCAGCCTTCAACTCCTCAAAAGCCGCATGGAATGCCTCATGTTTCACCTGTTCGATTTGCGGTGTCATGTGAATCATGAGACAGTCGGCGTAGTCGGTTTGCAGTCGTTCCAGACACTTGTGGAATCGTTGCTTGAGCTGCTCCTTTGTGGAACCGCCACACGATATGTTGAGCTTGGTCGTCAAGAACACCGACTTGCGGTCCCGGCCATTGAGGGCCTCACCGATAGCTCGCTCTGACTGGCCGTTGACATAGTGCTCTCCCGTGTCGATGTAGTTGACACCCATGTCGAGAGCAACCTGCATCACGTTGGTATTGTTGAAGAACCCTGCGCCAAAGCCGATGTCGGAGACTTTGAAGCCTGTGCGCCCGAGTGTGCGGTACTCGCGCACTTGGGGAGCCGTGCGCTGCAATGGTTGGGCGTCTAGATGTTTGGCTTTGTGGGAGAGTACTCCACCTCCTGCTACGGCGATTCCCGTGGACTTGAGGAATCTCCGACGACTGACGTGGTCCTGTGAACTCATTGTGGTCTCCCGCTGACGCTGATTGTCAGTGCGTACTTCTCAGCAAGTTAATGCTGATCGCTGACCGGTGCACTCGGAAACCGAGTTGTCACATCGTTCTTAAGGGCTCTCTAAAGAACTGTTCATAATTCGTTTGCTGCGCTTCTGCAGTCACTATATACTGAGCATAACCAACAGCAGCGATAGCGACAGGAAATGGAACGAAGAGATTTCCTCAAGAGAACCGGACCGGCGGTAGCTCTGGCGGCAGTCGCCGGCTCGACCGGCCTGGTGTTTCACAACCGCGAAACGACCCGACGCCGTACGGTCTTTGCCAAGTCGACCGATTTCGAGGTCCCTGCCGATCCGTCTCTGCCCATTCTCACGTCAGCCACAAATCCCGATCCTGTAGCGGCTTTGAACGCTGCGCTCGACGGTATTGGTGGAATTGGGCGATTCGTACATGCGGGTGAACGTGTTGTCGTCAAGCCGAACGTTGGCTGGGATCGCACGCCCGCTCAGGGAGCAAACACGAATCCTGAACTCGTCAGTGAGATGGTCCGGCTCTGCTTGGGGGCTGGTGTGGCCGAGGTGATAGTCACTGACGTCAGCTGCAACGATCCACGACGTAGTTTTCTCCGCTCGGGTATCAGGGAGGCCGGCGAGGCGGCAGGTGCTCGGGTGATGCTTCCGCGTGCGGAGGATTTCGTGGAAGTGGATCTCGGTGGCAAGGTGCTGCGGCAATGGCAGGTATTGCGGCACTTCATTGAGACCGATCGCCTGATCAACATGCCAATCGTGAAGCAACACTCGTTGACTCGTAGCACCGTGGGAATGAAGAACCTGTACGGGATTCTCGGCGGCCGGCGCAACCGGTTGCACCAAGAGATAGACCAATCCATCGTGGATCTTGCTTCATTCGTCCGGCCGACGCTGACAGTCGTGGACGCGACGCGAGTGTTAGTCAGTGGCGGGCCCCAAGGTGGCTCGCTCGATGATGTGGTGATTGAGAACACGGTGATGTGCTCCACGGATCAGGTGGCCGCAGATGCAAGAGCGGTGGAGTTTCTGGGGTTAACCGGACAGCAGGTGGGCCATATAGTGCTTGCTGCACAATCAGGATTGGGCACACTAGACTTCCGCAATGCGGGTTTCAAAGAGATAGCGTGACAACCACACAAGCCACATGACCATCCAGACTGTCAGGAACCTCCGCCGCACGTCTCAAGTAGTCTTCTTCCTCATCTTTTTCTGGCTGATACTGAAAACGTCGTTCGAGGTCGATTTGAGCCCGGCTGAGGCCTCCGACATAAGACTGCCGTATCCCGTCTCCATAGCGCTCGAACTCGATCCTCTTGCAGCCCTGATGACGCTGCTGGCGAGTGGCACGCTGTACAAGGGACTGCTCTGGTCGTTGGTGATCGTGATACCGACGATCTTCATGGGTCGGTTCTTCTGCGGTTGGATATGTCCGCTGGGAAGTCTGAATCATTGGTTGTCGGCATTCAAATCGGAACGCAAGTCGCGTCGCGGCAAGAAGCTGTTGGATTCCAACAGGTACAAGCCATATCAGCGTATCAAATACTACATCCTCTTCTTCTGCCTCGGTGCGGCGCTGCTGGGGAGCTTGCAGGCCGGACTCCTCGATCCACTGCCGCTCCTCGCACGTTCGATCGGGACAGCCGTGTTGCCGACACTGCACACTGCCGCGTTGGCATTAGCGGCCGCCACGCGGGATACGGGAATCGGGCCGTTAGCTGCGGTGGGTCAGGGCCTGTACGATGTGTTGGCGGCGACGCTACTCCCGTTCCGCCAGGCCCACTTTCACGGCGTCGTGTTGATGGGTGCTGTTTTCGGACTGATCTTGCTGATGAACCGGGTGTACACGCGCTTCTGGTGTCGCGGGATATGCCCGCTGGGCGCATTGCTGGGTGTGTTCTCTCGCTGGGCAATATTTGGTCTGCACAAGGACGACAAGGCGTGCAGTGGCTGCAACAAATGTCTTCTCGCCTGTCAGGGTGCGGACAACCCTGAGGGTGGCACCCAGTGGCGCCAGGCTGAATGCCACATGTGCCTCAACTGCCAGGCGGCCTGCCCAGAGGGTGCTCTCCAGTTCAAGTTCTTTCCTGCCAAGGTCAGTACGAAGACCAATCCAGCTGGGACAGCGAAGGTCGACATCTCGCGCCGCAAGCTGGTTGCGTCAGTGATCGGCGGGGTGGCTGCAGTGCCGCTATTCCGCTCTGGTGACGCACACGAGGTGAATCGTTCGCCGCTCGTGATACGGCCGCCGGGTTCGCTGGACGAGGAAGCGTTCCTGAGTAGGTGTATCAGGTGTGGCCAGTGCATGCGGGTGTGTCCCAACAATGCACTGCACCCGACGCTACTCGAGTCCGGGATAGAAGGGCTGTGGACCCCGTTCCTCATTGCCCAGATAGGTTACTGTGAGCCTACCTGCACGCTGTGCGGCCAGGTCTGTCCCACCGGTGCCATAGAGGAGCTGACCTTCGCCCAGAAAGTGGGCGACGAACAGACGCCGCCAATGCGGATAGGCACCGCCTTTTTCGACCGAGGCCGCTGTCTCCCGTGGGCCATGGCCACTCCGTGCATCGTTTGTGAGGAGTGGTGCCCGACCTCACCCAAAGCGATATACCTGCAAGAAGAGGTAGTGCTCGACAGAGAGGGCAGGGAAGTGACGGTCCAGCGTCCGCACGTCGATCCGGCGCTCTGCACTGGCTGCGGTGCCTGTGAATACGCCTGTCCGGTGTTCGATCGCAAGGCGGTCTACGTCACGTCGGTTGGCGAGTCCCGCTCGGAGGAGAATCAGATCTTGTTGGAGAGGCAGGTCTAGATCAAACTCCCTTCCTCCCACCCCAACCTGACCAACTCGATCCTACCCATGTCGGCGCTGCCGAGGTGGTACTCCGTATCGGCTAGCGCGATGTGGTGGGCGGTGGGTTGTAGTGGACGCCCTGCTCCAAACTCCAGGCGCCGTTTCTGTTGCAGGATTTGAAGTCCGACTGCATCGGCTGCGACTGGATCCGTGCTCACTATCAGACCGCCATAGGGCCAGATGTAACTGGTGTCGAAATGGTGCGGTCCGATGTTGTGGAACTGAGGCGTCAACATCACGAGGACGTTCAGGCGGGTCTTATCCTTGACGATGGGGAGTTCCCACAGCTTGGCAAGACTGGCGCACGCATCGGCGTGGTAGTCCGGTGGATGATCGAACGTGATGTAGTTCTTGATGAGACTGCCAACTCCTGACCATGAATGTGTCCGCATCGGCCGAGTGTTTATCAGAGCGGTGCTCCGTTGAAAGACCTCTCTTTGCAGCACATCCCGGTCTCCCTGGTCGATGTTCCTTTCGGTGACACCGGCTTGCAGTACACCACGGCGAATCGCCTGCTCCACGCTTGGCGGCGTTGGTAGGTAACGCCACACGTTGGTCTTGATGCCGACGACGTCACTCGGCCGGATGATCTGTTTCCAGCAGTCGGAAGGATCATCGTGGCCGAACAATGCGACCATAGCTTCGTCCAGCATCGCTTGAACCAGCTCGCCGTTGATGTCCCGGGTCGCGGATATGACATCGCCGTTGCGGACCAGGATGACCTTGGAGCTACCGGCTTGTTTCGTTTCGGCGGATAGGGCGGACGGCAGTCCGGCGGTCATACCCAAGGCCACGCCGCCTACGCCCTTCATGAAATCACGTCGCGTGAGACCCGTTTTCTCTCTCGTCATGACACAAACCTCGGTTTGGTAACTACGGAAGATTGCCTAGTGCTTTCTGAAGCAGCTCGTTAGCAACGGTCTCTGAAGTGGCATCTAGTACCACCGCCAGGAAGCGACCGTTCCGCGCGTACGATACAAATTTGCCGTTCTCAGTCTCAACCGTAGTCACGGCCCCGGCATCCGGCAGGTAAAGCTCTCTGAATGAAGTCAGAGCCTCGACGGCACCACCTTCGTCGGTGTACTCGATCAGCAGCAGATAGGTGGAGCCTGGCGCATACCGCGCCATCACCGCATCAGTTGCGGCACTCAGATTGAATAGATTCTCACGTGCCAGGTAGTAGTGGTAGTTGAGTGACTGGTGCAGGTGAAAGAACCGCTCGCTAAACCGCACCAATCCGTCGGTCGGCAGCTTGTTCACCAGGTCCGGTAGGCTCGTGGCGGACGGCAACTGCTGAGATACCGAGCGGGCCACGGTGATCAGGTCCTGGTCCGAATCAGAGGTGCGTTCCTCGCTCAATACACAGACGTAGAATCGATCCTGCCAGAAGCACAGCACGCGACCTCTCTGTTCGTAGCCACCACCGATGCCGAGTTCCTCCGACTCCCTGGCGTAGCTGAACACCCCGTACGCATCGGCAGGGTTGCCCATGTCGAACAACTCTACGGTTACTTCGGGCAGCTCCGACGCCGTGTAGCGTGCGACGAGGACCTCACCAAAACCATAGGAGCGATATACCTCGCCGGCGCCGTTGATGTAATCGAAGATCGTTTCGCGGTCATAGGTGACACTTGATTCGGCGCGCGTCCAGCCGGAGATTTGCTGAGGAAGGAGTTGGTCCATGTCTACCGCGGAATCATCCGCTGGCCGACCAGAACATCCGGACATACTCAGGACTCCCAGTGCCACCGCGACTAGCGCGGGAACACCGATGTCTGTTATGTGAATAGAGCATTTCATTATGAGACTCGCGTCGAGCCGCGCCAACGTAGCGCCGAGTTGGTGTGTGAGTCAAGCCGGCTGGACCACCCCGTGGGCTTGGTGCCATTTGAAAGAAACCGCCAGAAGGATACCTTAGGAGTCATCCAGTCGGGCTGTCTCCGCGACCGGCGGTTGGCTCGATGACGGAACCCTTGAATCACTATGGCTAGAAGGGAAAACGCCATGAAAACAGTCGTACGATGTCTCATCTTGGCTTGCGCCGTCGCTCCGGTGGTATCCGGTACGCCGGTGGCCCAGCAAGAACTCGAGGAACTCGAGTCCATCGCGATCA
>JAUVRV010000188.1 GCA_030597435.1 Gemmatimonadales bacterium
ACCCGCACTGCCGATTTCATCCAATCGCAGCCTGCGAGCGGAAAGTCTATAGAAGAACCGATCGAGCAATGCTCGTGGTCCGTCTCCTGTAGGCTTCGGCCGTATCACAACCACACGCTCGCCTCTTTCCTCCCACTCCGCCAATCGCACAGGCTTGATACCGAGCAGGTTCACATTTTCCAATTCTTTCGACTTGCGACGGTCCAACATGGCTTCCCACTTGCCGAGTGATGGCGGATACAACAACCGCCTCCCATGAGGGAGGCGGTTGTCGGTTCAAACTGCCGGTTTATTCGATCTTGGTAGAGGGCAGGCCACCTTCCCTCATTCTCTTGATCGGTAGCCATACAAGCATGTAAGCCACCAGCGGGTACGCTAGCAGACTGAGCCAGAACGTGGGCGCGAACCCGAATGTGAGGCGCTGGAATCCCAATAGCCCCGGCCAGAAATCAGCGCCAATTACCAACAGTGCGAGCAGCACCGCCATCAAGGACTCCCCGGCGATGAACCCGGACGAAACCAACACGCCGGTGTTTTGCGCTCTCGACCGCTCCTCTTCGTTGGCCCCCTTCTTGTCGAGCATCGTGTCGAACAGCCACTTGATCAAACCTCCCGCGAAAATCGCGGCCGTGGATTGAAACGGTAGGTACATCCCGACCGCCACCAGCATCGGTGCCGGTGCCTTGATCAATATCAGACCGAGCGCGAAAAACATGCCGACGATCACCAACGGCCACGCCATGTCACCCGCAACGATGCCGGTGGCCATGAGTGCCATCAACCCGGCCTGTGGCGCGGGCAATTCCGCCGATCCAATCGTGTATGCGTTGTGCAGTGCCATGAGTGGGAACGTCAACACAAAGGCAGCAAAGACCACACCGATGATCTCACCGATCTCCATCTTGTAGGGTGTGCCACCCAGAATATGACCTACCTTCAGATCTTGCATCATGTCGCCCGCAATACCAGCTGCGCAGCATACCACGCCGGCTACACCCAGTACGGCAGCGACCCCATGCACATCAGTTAGACCGAGTAGCACCATGAGGACCGCGGCAATTATCAGGGCGCTCAGCGTTAGACCGCTTATGGGGTTGTTCGAGCTACCGATGAGTGCCACCAGGTATCCCGCTACCGCCGCGAACAGGAAGCCAAGGATTACCATTACGAGGGTGAGCACGACCGCACCCTTGACCGACTGCGAGAAATGCAGATACAGGAAAAAAGTCGCGATTGCCATCACCCCGATCGCGATGAACACGTGCTTCAGGTTGAGATCGATGTCTGTGCGGTCAGCCGTCTTGCCGCCTCCTCCCGCACCGATGTTGCCCAACGCCTTGCTGATTCCCGTTACGAGTGACTTGCGCAGATTGAACAGCGTGTAGAAGGCAGCCACGATCATGGTACCTACTGCAAGCGGCCTTATTTGCTTGGACCACACCTCGTTCGCCAGACCCAGCATGCTGTCATCCGGGCCCAGTGCGGCCGTGAGTCCCGGGTTCAGGAACAGGGCCAGGGGCACGAGCAGCAGCCAGCCCATGACCGCCCCAGAGAACAGCACGGCGGAGATCTTGGTGCCGACGATGAAACCCACACCCATCAGCATTGGTGAGGCTGACGGCGACGCCACCAGCAATCCTCCCCCGTACTCGAACCGCCCTTGCAGCATATCGATCTGAGAGCGACCGAAGGCGAAGAACCGAGATGTACTGTCCTGCACGAGCTGGATGCCATTGGAGTTCTTGAGAACCTCCCACAGCGCCGCGACACCCATGGCACCGAACAGGAATGAGGCACCGGTCTGACCTCCTTGGCCTGCCTTCACTATTGCCGAAGCAGCCACGGCTTCCGGAAACGGAAGGTCGGCTTCCACGACGAGAGTGCGTCGCAGGACGATCACGAACAGCACACCGAGGACACCACCGGTAAGCATGATCGCGGTACTCTCTAGGTACCGGAGTTCATCCCAGGCCCCGCTGATGACGAACGCCGGGATCGTGAATATGGCACCCGCAACCAGGGCCTCACCCACCGACGCCGTTGTTCTGGCGATGTTCTCTTCCAAGATGGTGCCACCAAACCCCCGCAGGGCCGCCATCGCGACAACGGCGGCCGGAAAGGTCGCCGCTACTGTAAGGCCCGCTTTCATGCCTACGTACGCGTTGGCAGCCCCTAGGACGACTGCCATCAACACACCGAGCCCGAGAGCCTTGCCCGTGAGTTCGGGCATGCTCTTGGAAGCTGGGACGAAAGGCTCAAATGGTTTGCTATCCATGAATCCTTCCCGAAGAGGTGGTAAAAACTGGGCCCATTTTAGCCGTTAGTATGAAGGCCTGTCAAACCGGATCCGATCTCGGCCTCGTGTGCCGGCCTCGAAGGTCTTAGAATACGTCTGCCCCGAGGAGGGAATATGACGTTTGTAGCAGAACTAGAACCGAGATCTCTGTGGCAACACTTTGACCAGATATTGACGATTCCGCGCGGCTCCAAGAACGAAGCCAGGATCAGACAGCACATAATAGGGCTTGCTGAGAAGAATGGACTGGAGTACGAGGTAGACGGTACGGGCAACGTGCTGATTCGCAAGCCTGGCGCGGCCGGCCACGAGAACGCCCCGGTGACCATTCTCCAATCGCACCTGGATATGGTCAACGAGAAAAATTCCGACGTCGAACACGACTTCGATAAGGACCCACTGACTCCACAGCGCGATGGGGAGTACCTCAAGGCGACCGGCACGACGCTGGGATCCGACAACGGGATTGGCATCGCCGCAGCCCTGGCCGTAATTGAATCGGCCGATATCGCACACGGACCGCTGGAACTGCTCTTTACGATCGATGAAGAGACAGGACTCACAGGCGCTAGCGGTCTCGAGGGAGCGATGCTACAGGGCCGGCAACTGATAAACATGGACTCCGAAGAGGAAGGAACGCTGTGCGTTGGCTGCGCCGGCGGAGCCGATTCGACCCTGACGATGGACCTGCGAAACACCGCGACTCCACCCGGTTCCGTTGGACGGAAAATCCGGCTACACAGCCTCAAGGGCGGTCACTCTGGTGTCGATGCGCATCTCCAAAGAGGAAACGCCATCAAGCTCCTGGTGCGTGCCCTCAACGCGATTTCGTTTGAGACACCCTTCCGGCTCGTGAGCGTCGCAGGTGGTAGCGCCCACAACGCCATCCCACGGGAGGCCTTCGTCGAGGTGGTCGTTGCCGAGGCGGACGTGGCAGCATTTGAAACCAAACTCAAAGCGCAGATCGCCTCCATAGCCGAGGAGTTCCGGCCTGCAGAGCCGGACATGACTCTCGACGTATCCCAGACGGAACCTGCCGCCGAGGTGCTGGATGGCGGCACTGCGAAGAGCGTGATGCAGCTCATTACAGGTCTGCCGCACGGTGTCATGAGCATGAGCTATGACATTCCTGATCTGGTGGAAACCAGCACCAACCTCGCCACTGTGGGTCAGAGCGACGGGAAACTGGTAATCGGAATGAGCAGCAGGTCTTCCGTCGAGTCCGCTCTGGTGGCGCTGCGTCAGCGAATCAGGGCCACGGGTGAACTAGCTGGTGCCGCAATCGAAGAAGGCAATGGCTATCCCGGCTGGAAACCCAACCTCGATTCGCGTCTGCTCGAGGTGTTCAAGCGACTGCACGCCAAGGAACTCGGCTCGGAGCCCAACATCAAGGCCATCCACGCCGGACTCGAGTGCGGACTCATCGGTGAGAAGGTATCCGGCATGGACATGATCTCATGCGGACCCCAAATCGAGTTTCCCCACTCTCCAGACGAACGGGTGAAGGTCGATTCGGTTGGGAGGTTCTACCAGTTACTGGTGGCGGTGCTGGAAGAACTCGGCAAGAACTAGGGGTACCGTTCCCCTTCTTCCCCCTCTTCCCCTCCTAATCCCGGGGAGAGGGGCGGAGGTGGAATCAATACACCCGGGCTCGCTGCAGCAACGCCAGCAAACCCGCATCGTCCAGTTCCTCCAACGAATCAACACCTGGAGCAAGCGGTGCGTACCGTCGGGGTAGACTCCTGGCAGTGCAACTGAACTGGACGACAGGTCGGTGGACCTTGGGATTGAGGTATCCCGAAGTCGTGCCGTGGCTGGCGACTTCTGCATTCCAGGTACAACCTCGAGTGTCTGTGACTTCACGCATCCGGCAATCTCTAAGTTGCTGTCAGATAATGATTTGAAGTTTTGTTGAGACCATCTCTTATTTTAACTGACCATGAACGAGAAATCTCTAGCGTTTCTGAAGCGGCTGCTCGACTCCCCCGGACCTTCGGGATTCGAGACAGCCCCGGCCCGTGTCTGGCGTGAGGAAGCCGCCCGCTTCGCGGAGCAAGTTACGACCGACGTCTCTGGCAACACCCTTGCCGCCATAAATCCCGGCGGCGCTCCCCGAGTGATGCTCGCCGGCCACATAGACGAGATCGGCCTAATGATCGTTCACATCGATGATGACGGCTATCTGTTCTTCTCGACAATCGGTGGCTGGGATCCGCAGGTACTCGTGGGCCAGCGCGTACTGATAGCCACCAAGAACCGGCTGGTCGACGGTGTCGTGGGCAAACGGGCCGTGCACATGCTGGACGAAGAGGAGCGGGATCAGGTCTCGAAGGTATCGTCACTCTGGATAGACATCGGAGCCAAATCGAAGAAGGATGCCCTGAGGCGCGTGAGGGTGGGGGATGCCGCTGTCGTGGCGGCGCCTACAATCAAGCTGCCCAACAACCGCCTGGTATCGCGCAGCATAGACAACCGCATTGGGGCGTTCGTGGTCTTGGAGGCTCTCCGCTTGCTGGCGAGGCGCAAACCCAAGGCCAGCGTCTTTGCGGTCGCTACGAGCCAGGAGGAGATTTCGTGGACGGGGGGCGGCGCCCGCACCAGCGCCACGCGGATCGATCCCGATGTGGCCCTGGTCGTCGACGTCACTCATGCCACCGATCACCCCAGCGCAGAGAAGAAGAAATACGGCGACTACAAGTTGGGTGGTGGTCCGGTGTTGTTCCGCGGGTCGGCGGCGAACCCAATCGTGGTCGAGCTGCTGATAAAGGTGGCAGAAGAAAGGAAGATACCTTACACCCTCGCCGCAGCTCCCAGCGATACGGGCACGGACGCCGACGCCATCTACTCGGCACGGCGAGGCATCGCTACGGGTATCGTTTCCATACCCAATCGCTATATGCACAGTCCCAACGAGATGGTCGACATCTCGGACCTGGATCGAGCTGCGAAGCTGCTGGCCGCATTCGCCCGCAAGGTCACGACCCGAACCGACTTCACACCGCGCTAAACGGGAACGTGAGGCTGATGGTGCAGGTGACCGGACCGATTCGGCCCGCAAGGCGTACCATACTATTACTTTTCGTGCTCTCTGAGAGTCTCCCCTGCCTCGGACGAGGCGGGGAAGTCACCTGAACCTGAAGACCGTTGGAGACGTATGTACAAGATTGACAACATCTTACGTGTGACTACCCTGGCTGTCGTGTCAGCCGTGGTTCTGGCTCCGTTAGCCAGCGCACAGGCAGCCCAGGAACGTATCCTGACCGACATCCGCTACCTGGCCGACGACGCCCGCGAGGGACGCGGTACGGGCACCGCTGGCCTGGATTCGGCCGCCGCTTATATCGCCACACAGTTCAGCCTGGCCGGATTGCGGCCCGCTGGCTCGGAAGCATTCTTCCAGCCGTTCACGATCGACCCCACCGCCCCGGCTGTCGCTCATTCCGGGCTAGGAGGATCGGCGGTCAAAAACGTTATCGGCCTCATACCGGGGCGTGGTAGCCTGGCCGGACAGGTTGTCGTGCTCGGAGCCCACTACGATCACCTCGGCCTAGGCGGTGCTAACAGCCTGGATCCCGACAGTGTGGGCGTGGTACACAACGGCGCCGATGACAACGCGTCGGGTACGGTCGCTCTGATGGAAACCGCACGGATCCTGAGCCGGCGTTCCGCACCCGAGTTGCGAACGATCGTCTTCGTAGCATTCACCGCGGAGGAGATCGGAT